>JANONA010000316.1:0-3315 GCA_031420575.1 Nitrospirota bacterium
CGTCAGCTTGAAGCGCAGGTCACAATATTTATCTATTCGTAGCGCCATTGCATAGCTTTTTTAGAATATTATCAAATTAGAATAGTTCTTGTCAAGAATTATTTATGCGGCCTGCTGGGCATCCTTCAGCCCTTGCCGGAATAGATATAAATCATCCGATGCTATTTGAAGCGGAAGTCTGCTTTCCCGCAATTGCCTTGTTACAGGAATCTGCTGAACGTGCTCGACGACCATGCTTTACGGTACAGGAAATCCTGATTTAAGTTGTTTTTTCTCATCGTTGAATATATAATCCACCTCATCACATTCAATAAAGAAGGACACCGTCATGACGAACAACTTCAACTGCATAGCCACCGGCATAGGCAGCCTGCCGATCCTGGATTCCGACAAGGCCGCGAAACTGTCGCTCAAGTATCTGCCGGAGGCGCCGTTCTGGCCCCAGCTCCCGCAGCGGGACTTCCGCGAACACATGGACGCGCAGTACAGCGAGTCCCTGCCGGGGCTCATTCTCGATGAAGTGAAAAAGAGGGTTTCCTTTGACACATCCGGGGACCTCACGCCGGAGCTCGAAAAGTTCTTCGACCGGTACATAGAGAAGGACTACGGGTTCTTCAAGATAACCGAGCAGTATGCCGCGGGATTCTACGCCTTTGTCCGCGCATTGAAGAACGAGCTTCCTATGGGCTTCTGGTTCATCAAAGGCCATATCACCGGTCCGCTCACCGCGGGCATATCCTTCAAGGACGAGACCGGCAAGTATATCATCCATAATGAGCTGCTCTTCGACGCCGTGGTCAAAGGGCTCGCCATGAAGGCAGCGTGGCAGATACAGGAACTGAAGCAATTCGGCAAACCCGTCATCATCTTCATCGACGAGCCTGCCATGGAATCCCTCGGCTCCGCCTTCTCCGCCGTATCGCCCGAGGTGGTGGCGGAGAAACTGAACGAAATCATCGACACGATCCACGAGCTGGGCAGCCTCGCCGGCATCCACTGCTGCGGCAACGCGGACTGGACAATGATATTCAATACGAAGGTGGACATCGTGAACTTCGACGCCTTCGCGTATATGGACAAAGTCCTGCTCTACCCCGGAGATATCAAAAAGTTTTTGAACCGCGGCGGTGCGCTCGCCTGGGGTATTGTGCCGACGGGCGCGTTCACGGGAACCGAGACCGCGGACAGCCTCATCGCCAGGCTTGAAACAGGCATGAAACGGCTTGAGCATGAAGACCTTGATCGGAAGACCATCCTCCGGCAGAGCCTCATCACGCCCTCCTGCGGAATGGGCAGCCTGACGCCGGATAAGGCCGAGGCGATTTTGAAGCTGCTGCGGGAAGTGTCGGACAAGATGCGGAAGAACATTTAAACACAGCTTAACACAGTTGAAAAACCGCCTATTGAATAGTCTTTTCCTGAAAAAGTTTCAATTCTTTATCCGTGTTCATCCGTGGTTACATACAGTATTTAGGTCTTCATAGTATACTCTCATGCGCCCTCGTTTACACTTTACGCTATTCCTCATTATCTCCCTCGCGCTCCATGCGCTGGTGATCGCCGCGGCCCCGTTCCTGATAAAGCAGACGGAATCCGAAACGCCCCTGGTCCTGCCGGTCAGGATCGTGAACCTGCCGCAACAAACACTCAGGAAACTTCCACCCCTGGATCAGCCGATCCCCCGACCGGTCAGCCCTGAGCGGATCGTTCCGCCAAAACACCTCCCTGTACCTCGGAAGTTCGGGACCGCATCTGACGTGCAACTCCCGAAGAGCATACCTGACCATGGCCTTCCCGACGGCGGAGAACGGGGAAAAGACACGGGGAAATCCATAGTACCGAAAGCAAAAAGTCCGCTTCCGTTCCTGACCCAGCGGGACATAGACGAACTTGCGCGCAAGGGCATGCCGGGGAAAAAACCAGGCGATAATTCCGTTACCCTCGATACGGACGAATTCAAGTTCATTTCCTACAACCGCTGGCTCAAGATCAAGGTCGAAAGCGTGCTCCGTTACCCCGAACTCGCCGCTATCTCGGGGTACCAGGGAACGCTCTATATCAAATTCGATATCATGAAGGACGGCTCGCTCGGCGGCGTTGAGCTGCTCAAATCGTCGGGGTATAAGATCCTGGATGACGAAGCCCTCCGCGCAATCCGCTCCGCGGCGCCGTTCCAGCCGCTCCCCGAGGAATGGAACCTGGAGCGGTACTCCATCCGCGCGGCAGTGCTGTTTTACCTGAGCGGGGCCTATATCCGATGACGGACCTGATCAGGATAGGAGCGACCTTCGCGCTCATTGTGTTTCTTTTGCGGCTTCGCTGGAACCTCGGATTCGTGATGTTCTCCGGCGCCCTGTTCCTCGGCGCGCTCTACCGGATCGGACCTGTTCGCCAGGCGCAGGTTGTCCTCTCATCAAGCCTCGACGGGGTGACAATCAATCTCGTGACCGGCCTTGCGCTGATCATGGCGCTCGAGAACATCATCAGGAAGCGGGGCGTGCTGAAGCGCATGATGGAGGCCGTCGTGAACGTGGCCGGGGACCGCCGCATTGCCATGGCCGTGCTGCCCGGCGTGATCGGGCTCCTGCCCTCGGCGGGCGGCGCGGCCTTCTCCGCGCCCATGGTGCGGGAGGCCGCGGCTGACGCTGATATGAAACCGGAGCGCAAGGCCTTTGTCAATTACTGGTTCCGGCACATCTGGGAATACATCTCGCCGCTCTACCCCGGCATCGTGCTTGCCGCCGCAATCACGAAAACGCCGATTGACCAGCTCCTCCTGTCGCAGCTCCCTCTGCCGATTGCGGTTATCGGCGTGGGCGCGCTGCTCGGATTCCGGGGAACTCGGACGACCGGGGTCAGGGGGAAACGGGACCGGGAGGAGCTCAAGGCGCTCTTCCTGACCCTGCTGCCGATAACCGTCCCGATCGTCCTCGTGGTCGTGTTCAAGCTGCCCCTGGCAATCGCCATGGCATCCATCGTGATCGCCCTGTTCCTGTTGTACCGTTATACGTCGAGTGACATCCTGACCACGCTCCGCGAGAGCGTTTCGCTCAAGGTCACGCTCATGGTCGTCGGCATCATGGTGTTCAAGGGAATGCTCGACGCCTCAGGCGCCATTGAGGCCTTGCCCCTCTTTTTCAAACAGAGCGGCTTGCCCGCGGGAGTGGTCCTCTTCGCCCTTCCGTTTATCGTGGGACTGCTCACCGGACTCACCGTCGGCTTCGTAGGTGCCACGTTCCCCATCATCACGGCCATGCTCGGCGCAAATCCCGACCTCGGCTCGATCACCTTCGCTTTTGCGAGCGGCTTCGCCGG
>JANONA010000317.1:0-2242 GCA_031420575.1 Nitrospirota bacterium
ATTATTCCTTACTCGACCTTCACCCGTATCTCCGTTTCCCACGACTTCCCCGGCGAGAGCGAGAGGCGCCAGATCGGCATCACCATCGAGCTCTGATACACCCGCTCGAACCCGGCCTCGGATTGCGAGACCGTTTCGACCGGCGCGCGCCAAAGACTTGCGGACCGGGAGAATGCGAGCGTGAGCCGCAGCTTGAGCCATTCGTCCACGAGGCTCACCTGGTTCACATTGTTCGTCTCGCCGATTGACGCGAGGTTTCGTTTATCCAGCGTATGTCCCGGGATGTCATAGTACCGATCATGGGCGTTCCCCGCAAGGAGCGAGAAGTTGAACTCACTGCCGAAGGAGGTGTTGAGCTCTTCAGCGCTCTGGTTCTCGATCTCATAGCGCACGCTGAATTCCGATGCAGCCCCGTGCAGGACGAACTCTTTCCTGAGCCGGACCGCGAGCCCGGTAACGTTCCCGTGGCGCTCCAGGATGATCGCCGCGGCGCCGGCCCGCCTCTTCTGCTTCATATCGTACGCACCGAGGACAAAATCACCGGCCTCGTAATATTCGGACCGCATAAAGCTCGCGAGATCAACGCCGGACTCGAGGAAATGATCGAGGAGCGAGCCCCGCTTGTACCAGTCATACAGGAGGTGGCATTCGAGCCCTTCTTCTTTGACCACCACGCGCTCATGGATGGTTTTGATCTCGCCGGCGTCGGCGCTTGCGTACGCGATCTTGTCGTGATATCCCTCCCGCCTGCGCGTGAGTGTGTTCGTAAGATTAAACGACCGCGGTTTCCAGTCAAGCTCCGTGAGCCTGCCGCCCTCCGCCGGGTCGAGGAACAGGTTCAAAAACTCGGAGTTCAGCATGACCTCCTCGCTCCCGTCCTTGTCAAAATCACCCTTCTCGATCTCAAGCCACGATGGCTCTTGACTTTTCTTTTGCTTCCCCTGACCCCTGACCCCCGACCCCTGACCCCGCTGATGCCGAACGGCATCGGCAAGATACTCCGCCTGAATAAGATGTTCGTACACCGCGGAGCGCAAATGCGGCAGATAGAGCCCGCCGAACACGCCGTGCCAGTACGCATCATTGCACTGCGACTGATAGAGATGGTCGAGCATCCTCGCCGCGTCGGTATTCTTTTTCATACCCTGGCCGGCGAGCGTATCGAGGGCCTCGTGCACCTTCCGGCTCACCATCATCATGCGCTTGTGCATGTGGTTGCTCTCGGGATACTTGGCAAGGAAGTTCCGCCAGATCCCGCCCTTGATAAAGGGTCCGAGGCCCGCAAAATCGGGTGAGTTTTTCACCTTCGCCAGCGCATCGCCATACTCCTTCATGGCGCGCGTGGGGAGCGCCCATTCTCCCATTTCCCTGTACGAGGCCGTAGGCAGGTAGACCCTGCCGCGCGGAGGTTCCTTCATGAGGAACTCGGAGAATGTCGTGGTTTCGAGCCAATCGCTGTTCTGTTCCAGCAGCGTGAAGAACCGCTCGAGCCAGCCCTCCTCGTACACCGTGCGGTACGTCTCGGGCCAAACGCCGAACTTTTCACCGTCGTCAGCCATGACCACGAGACGGCTACGCTCCGTGGAACGGAGGCCGGACAGCAGGGTGATTGTTTCTTCAGGCGGATGGAACGGGATCAGGTACCGGAGTTTCTCGCTCCCCGGAAAGATCCGCACGACGCCATCCTGCTCTTCAGTGAGATAGTACCCGTCAAGCTCATCGTCCCGGAGCCCGGCCATCTTGAAATGGAAATCATCCACCACCACATGGTTGATGCCCGCTTCAGCAATGGATTTGGGAAGATGCGGCTCCCAGACCCGTTCAGCAAGCCACAGACCCCGCGCGTCGTAGCCCAGCACGCGCCGGATGTAATCCGTAAGCGCGCGGATCTGGCCAAGCTTGTCGTCATCGGGCAACACCGCCAGTATGGGTTCATAAAATCCGCCCGAGAGGATCTCGGCCCTGCCCTCAGCCACGAGTTTTTTGAGCATGGCGATGAATTCAGGATGGCGCTGTTCAAAAAAACTATAGAGAATACCCGTGTAATGCAGGGTGATTTTTATCTTCGGATGGCGCTCAAGCGCCTTGATAAAGGGCAGATAGGACTTCTGATAGGCATCCTCGGCCACAAAATCGAAATTCCCGACCGGCTGGTGATTATGGACGGCAAAGATGAATTGTACTTTCGGCATCTCGTTGAAACCCTGTGTTTTCTTAAAACCCTGTGTTTTCTTAATATTTT
>JANONA010000318.1:0-7155 GCA_031420575.1 Nitrospirota bacterium
ATTAGATACTGCGATTGCAATTTGCAATCGTGCTTTATTTCTGCATTCGTATGGATTATCAGTCTTTTGTGCGTTATCGATCTATCTTTAACCGTAATAATGACTGCATTTTGCAATTTCCTTCAGGCCAACTATGCCTGCCAATGATTCTGACTCCCTGAAACATGGCATCCCTTGTTCTATATCGCCATATCGGCAAACCTTGTCATTTCAACGTCTTTCGGACCATGGAACACAGCTATTGCCTCGCATTGGTGCCGAATCCCGATCCAATATAGATTCTGGTTACATACTTGCAGTATACCCTAACAGACACAAAATCTAAAATGACAGGGAGGATTGATCATGCCAATTGTGAATGGATTAGATACAGACAATCTCATGAAGGTAGTTGGAGCGGTGAAGGAGAACTGGGAAAAAGGCAAGTCGGTCTGGAAGGCATCGACAACTTGGAAGGGCGGCTTCAAGGTGGAGACCTGCTCGCGTGACTTCACGCTTCTGGCCGACGAACCGGAAATGCTCTGCGGTACCAATACGGCGGCAAATCCCGTGGAAATGGTCCTTCAGGCATACGGCGCGTGTCTCTCCATCGGATATGCCATGAACGCCGCGGTCCGGGGCATCAAGCTCGACGACATCAAGATCGACCTTGAAGGCGAGATCGACCTGCCGGGGTTCCTGGGCCTTGAGGCGCCGGAAAAAATGAATATGGCCAAACTGCCGGGATTCAAAAACATTACGGCCAGGGTGAAGATAAAATCATCGGCAGACAGAAAAGCTTTGGAAGATCTCCACAAGCACGTGATCGGCACGTCGCCGGTGGGAATAACGCTTTCCAGGCCCGTGGCAATTCATACCTTTCTGGAGGCGTAAATGCAGGCGACCATGGATCATGCTCCGACAAGACCCGCGGAAGAGTGCCAGCGCGACGTGTTCGTCGTTCTGTGCGCATCGGGGTTTGAAAACATCGCTCGTGCAAGGTCGGCCCTGATGTTCGCGGCGCTGGCCGCATCGGCGGACTACCGTACGGTCCTGTATTGCATTCAGAACGCAGTGGACATTATGGTTAAAGGCGGCATAGAAGAGCATGAGACGCCGCAGCCCGGCGTGCCGACGATCAGACAGCGCCTCGTCGAGGCGCTGGAGATGGGCGCGGAGATCCAGTGCTGTACCCAGACCATGGCCAACAAGAACATCACTGAAGCCGATCTTCTTCCCGGCGTCAAGGCCGCAGGCGCCATGGCTCTCATCACCCTTACGACGCAGGCCGCGGGTTCGTTATCATTTTAATGCGCGATAGCACAATGCATGAGCGAGTCGGCGGCCGGAAGCGGGTCTGAGCGTGGAAGAAGCAAGGTATTCTTATTTGAAGCATTTAAGGAGAACGTATAATTGATGGTCTCGTAAAAAGTCGAAAAACACTCGATTTGTCATTTCGAACGAAGTGAGAAATCCCGGTTTTTCAATCAGTTGCAAGACCTCTCTCTTCGTTCGAGGTGACACATTCGGACTTTTTACGAGTTCATCATAATTGTCTTCGTGGCAAAATTGGTTCCGCATCAGGTGCTGATCCCGTACTTCTTCAGCTTGAGATACAACGTTTTTCTGTCGATGCCGAGGAGCTGGCTTGCTTTTGACTGGTTGCCGTTCGCTTCCTTCAGCACCCGGAGGATATAATTCTTCTCCACCTCTTCGAGCGACGGATTGGTGCCGAGTTCTGTGATAGCCGCTGCGGACGGGATCGAGAGGTCCTCCGCGCCGATATTGTCAGATTCGCACAGGATCACCGCCCGTTCAATCACGTTCTCCAGCTCCCGAACGTTCCCCGGCCAGTGGTATCCGGAGAGCAGTTCCAATGCCTCGGCGGTGAACGACCTTACGACCTTGGAAAGTTTTTTAGAATATTTTTTCATAAAAAAGCGCGACAGGTCGGGAATGTCCTCCTTGCGTTCCCGGAGCGGCGGGATGGTAACGGTGATCACGTTGAGACGGTAGAAAAGGTCTTCGCGAAAGGTCCCGGCCTTGATCATTTCCGGGAGGTCCTTGTTTGTGGCCGTGATCACCCGGACATCGACGACCAGGGCCTTGTTCCCTCCCACCCGACGGAACTCGCCGGAATCGAGGAATCGCAGCAGCTTTGCCTGGAGACCAACGGGCATCTCGCCGATCTCGTCCAGGAAGAGCGTCCCCCTGTCGGCGACCTCGACGAGGCCGTGCTTCAGTTTATGGGCGCTGGTGAAGGCCCCCTTCTCGTGGCCGAAGATCTCCGACTCGATGAGGTTCTCCGAAAGGCTCGCGCAATTGAGCGCGATGAACGGCGTGTTCTTCCTCGTGCTGTTATGCCAGACGGTGTTGGCGACAAGCTCCTTGCCCGTGCCGCTCTCTCCCTGGATGAACACAGGCGAGTCCGTCGGGGCCACCTTCCTGATCAGCGCCAGGACGTCCTTCAACTGCCTGCTGGCGCCGATGAACTCGTAGAGGGATTCCTTTCGCACCAGTTCCTGCTCCAGCAGCTTGTTCTTGACGCTCAGACGGCTGTATTCGCAGGCGCGGTCCACGACGATCACCAATTCGTCGAGCTTGTAAGGCTTGGTGAGGTAGTCATAGGCCCCATTCTTCATGGCCTCCACCGCAGTCTCCACCGTGGCCTTGCCGGTGAGCACGATGATGGGGGGCGCCGACGGGTCCTCTTTCAGTTTCTTCATGAGCGACAGGCCGTCCATGCCGGGCATGACCACGTCGAGCAGGATCGCGTCAAAGGCGTTGTTCGACATCAGCCGCAAAGCCTCTCCGCCGTCGGCTGCAACCGACACGGAATGGCCCTTGCGGGTCAGCTCGTTTTTCAGAAGCCTGCGGAAAGGCTCTTCGTCATCAACTACAAGAAGACTTACCATGATAAATATCCTTTATACTAATAACGGCTTTTGACACGGATCAAATCAGATATAAGCCTGATAACATCGGATTTTTATTGGGACGAATCTTCACCATGTTGGAGCTTGTATCATGACCGATTTTATTCCGCCTTTATCAGGCGTATATCCGAATTTTCCGTGTCCAAATGATTTTATTAAACGCCGTGCCTGATCGCCGGAAGTTTGATGATAAAGGTCGTTCCCTTTCCCGGTTCGCTTTCCACATCGATGGTTCCGCCATGCTCTTCCACGATCCGGTGGCAGATGGTGAGGCCCAGGCCGGTCCCCTCGCCCACGGGCTTGGTGGTAAAGAAGGGATCGAACACCTTGTCGATGAGGTCCGCTGGTATGCCGGCACCCGTGTCCCGGACGTCAAGCCGGATCCCGCCCGCGTCCTTCACCGCATTGGGGCCGGTCAGGATCGAGATGCTCCCTCCCTCGGGCGTGAAATAGATGGCGTTCAGGAGCAGGTTCATCAGGAGCTGCCTGAGGCTGCCCGCGTCGGCGGAAATCTTCGGCAGGTCGCGGTTCAGCGATAGCGACAGGGTATGCTGCAGCCGGGCGGTCCGGTGCTGAAGCAGGAGGAGCACTTCCTTGATAAGTTCGTTGATGTCGATCTCCCGGAACGTGCCGCCCGACGGCCGCGCGAACTCGAGCAGGCTTTTCAAAATCCCCTTGCACCGGAAGATCTCGCCATGGATGGTCCGCAGATATTCGGGAAAGTCTTCGAACCCCGGGACAGTGGAGAGCGTTGTGTCGTGAGCGCGGTCGAGCAGCGCTTCGGAATAACCCGCGATGATGCCCAGGGGATTGTTGATCTCGTGGGCGATGCCCGCCACGAGCGTGCCCAGGGAAGCCAGCTTGTCCGAACGGATGAGCTGCTGTTCGAGCCGCCGCTGCGCCGTTACATCCTTGAGGTAATGCACGATGGCGTAGAGCCTGCCCTCGTCGTCCAGAAGCGGATATGCCCAGAAGTGGAAGATGTTCCCGGCATTGTTCTTCAGTTCCTGGAAGGTCGTACATTTGCAGGTCAACGTGTCCTGGCACACGCTCCGGGTGGTGGCGATCCCCATCCGGCCTAGCAGTTCCCGGCAGTGCTTGTCCGCGAGCTCCGTTTTGGAAAAGCCCGTTGTTGCGATCAGGGTCTGGTTGGCGCGGACTACCTGCTGTTTGCCGTTCTCGATCCAGACCATGTCGGTGATGGCATCGAAGGTCCGCTCCCACTCCTTTTTCTCTTTCGAGATCTCCTCGAACAGGAGAGCGTTCTCCAGGGCCACGGCGATATGCCTGGCTATCGGGAGAAGGAGTTCAAGGTCCTTTTCAGAATATTGCGACGGCTCGGTGCTGTCGAAATTGAACACTCCGAGCATTCTGTCATGGAACAGGGGGATGCTGATCGTGGAACGGATGCCTTCCCGCAGCAGTTTCCTGTCCAGGAGGAAGGCCGTGTCCTCAAGATCATAGCTGATCCAGGGCTTGTTGTTCCGCACCACCCAGCCGGCGCTTGTTCCCTCGATCGGGGCCTTCACGCCTTTTCGCATTTCTGTTTTCATTTCCGTATCAAGGGCAAAGATCAGGAGATTGTCGTCTTTTTCATTGTAGAGAAGCAGGCTTGCCCGGCTGTAGTCGATGATCTTGCGCAGTTCTGAAACGACCATGCGGAAGATGGTCCCGATGCTCAGACTGGAGTTGATAATGCTGTTCAGTTCGTTGATCATCTCGATCTGCGAGGACTTGTCCTGCGAAAAGCCCGCGGGGTTCTCCTGCGCCGCGGTCTTCTGGTCAAGAGTGTCCCGGACGACGATGATCATGCGGTCTGGTCTATGCGTTCTATTGGGGATCACGGCTACGCGGGAAGCCAGTGGGCTGCCGCTCTTCCGGAAGCAATACGCGCGGAGCGATTGAAAAGACGTTCCCTCACGGGCCGCATCTACAAGGGTAAAAAAACCTGTTGCCTCCCGGTCCCTTACGATGCTGTCCAGGGTTATAAATTTATCGAGATTTCGGCCGATCACGTCTGACCGGCCGTATTCGAAGTGCGCACGCACATTGTCATTGCAGGACAGGATGGTCCACTTCCGGTCCACGATAAAGGCGGGCATGCCCAGAACATCAAGCGTTCTGAGGAGCTCTGATATGTCCTTGTCGAGCGTAATCTTCATACACGATCATCATATCACAGTGCAAAAGTACCCACAACAGGAAAGGGGTTTAATAATAAGCGTGAAAAGAGAAGGGTGAAGTTTGATGGAGGGTTGACTCCAAGGAAGAAGGAGGATAGTATTGTAACAGCATTACTGAATTCATGGACAGGGGGCGTTGCGACTCATGAAGATAAGGATTGGACATCTATCCACCTTTTACCATACCGCTATCCTGTTGATGGCGGGGACGGACACGGAAGCGCGGCTCGGCTCGGAAATAGAATGGAGGCTCATGGGCAACGGGCCTTCGATAATGAAGGCTTTTTACAGGGACGAGCTTGATATGGCCTACATCGGCCTGCCGCCGGCTATTATCGGCATTGGCCAGGGCGTCGATGTCCTGTGCGTTGCCGGCGGCCACATGGAAGGCACGGTCATGACGGGGAAGGCCCGGTGGAAGGGATATCAAGAGACCGGGGATTTGCGCGCGGTTCTTGATCAGTTTCGCGGACGTAAGATAGGTGTGCCGGGCACGGGCTCCATTCACGACGTTATCCTGAAGGATTGTCTTGAACAGCAGGGATTTGAGAGTGATATCGAGATCGTCAATTATCCCTGGGCGGATATGGTAACCGAAGCAGTGGTAATGGATGAGGTAGTGGCAGGAGTAGGAACGCCTGCTCTGGCTGTCGCGATCAATAGATTTGCTCAGGGGAAAATTCTGTATCCGCCGTCAAAGCTCTGGCCGGACAATCCGAGCTACGGGATTGTGGCACACAGGGGCTTCCTGGAGAAGGAACAGGCACGGGTGAAGAAGTTCCTCGAACTCCACGAGGAAGCCACGGCACTCATCAGAAGAGAGCCGCGGAAAGCCTCGCGAAAGATCGCTGATTTCGTCAGTGTCGTCGACGAAGACTTTGTTATGGATACGCTTCGCATTTCGCCGAAATACTGCGCCCAGCTGAACGAAGGGTATATCGCTTCGACTATGAAGTTCGTTCCGGTCTTACAAAGGCTGGGGTATATCAAGGAAGATATTGCAGAGGACAGGATCTTTTCGCGCGAGATCATTGATGGCATTCATCCTGAAAAGGACCATTATGACGACGGCATTGCGGACACCATCGGAGCGCCCCGGAAGTAGTTTGTTGGGCCGCCCAATGAAACGCTACGAGGTCAGGTAATCGACAACAATCCTGCTTTCCCGCACCTGGTTCACAAATTCGGCCGCGGCGCGGTGGTCCGGGTGGTTCAGATAAAGTTCAAGATCCTGACGGGTTTTAAATACGGAAAGAAGCACGACATCGAAGGCGGCTTCGGAATCGAGAATGTTGATGCCGACTTCCAGATGAAAGATCTGGGGGATCGTGTTCTTTAAAGCCTCCAGCTCGATCTTGACCCTTTTTGCGTTTCGGGCTTTGTCCGCCCCTTCAGCGAACGATTTGAGCTTCCACATCACGACATGCTTGAGCATGGGCGTTCTCCTACTGTGATAAAAACGGTTGTCGGGAAAGAGGTTTTAATTTGTTGCTCTCCTGTTCGATTCTTTGTAGTATTATGAAAAGCGGCTGTTACCAGAGATTCTGCTGCTGATCATACACGGAGAACAATAAAAGAGCAAGGGGTATGGAGTCCATGGCCAATCGATTTATGCTGTTCCTTTGTTGTTTGCTGCTGGTCACAGCCTGCGCATCCAAAAGGGCGCATGTGACGGGATCTCCCGATGCCGGGAGGACAAAGCAGAAGGCAACGCAGAAGCCGTACACGGTGATGGGTACACGGTACGAGCCGCTGAAAACCCATGAGGGCTTTGTTCAGAGCGGCATTGCAAGCTGGTATGGCAAGGATTTTCACGGCAAAAAGACGAGCAACGGTGAGACCTACGACATGCATGCCATGACCGCGGCGCACAAGACGCTGCCTCTCGGCGTTTTTGTAAAGGTAAGAAATACCGACAACGGACGCGAGCTCGTGGTGCGCCTCAATGACCGGGGCCCCTTTGTGAAGGGCAGGATCATCGACCTTTCCTATTCGGCGGCCAGAAACCTCGGCGTTGACCTTGCGGGAACGGCGTTGGTGCGGATCGAAGCGCTGGG
>JANONA010000319.1:0-1853 GCA_031420575.1 Nitrospirota bacterium
AACCGGCAGGCGCCGAAAGGCAAGCCGCTGCCGCGCTACGCATTCTGGATGCCCATCGCTCCCGGTCCGCATACCAAGGCTGGAGGCGCAGGGCACGAATCAATGGTGACCCTTCCGACACTTGGTTTGCCCGCGGACATTACCCCGGAGTATCTGCGGTCGCTGTACATCGGCCGCGACAGCTTGATCCGCTTTCAGGAGTGGTACCAGGAAGCCGGCGCCTGGGTTGATGCCTGGGAAAAGAGCGGCGTGGAGCATTCCGAAACCACTGCGGACCATGAAGAGGAACCGGAGGGCGGACACGCGCAAAAATAAATTGATTCGCGATGCCAACCGGTCCGGTGAATATATGACAGGGATATGTTCACTGACAGAAGTCTCTTACGATACAATTGTAAAAAGGCGGCCAGTTGGCCGCCTTTTGTGTTCCAATCGCAGTTACGGTATCACCTTGTTCAGCGGATACTCCACAATCCCCGAAGCGCCGCGGCGCTTAAGCCGGGGAATCAGGTCTCGGGCCTGCTTTTCGTCGAGGATCACTTCCAGGCTTACCCACTCGGGGTCGGTCTGGTGTGAGATCGTCGGCGCGTGCATGGAGGGCAGAAGGCCGCAGATCTCCTTCAGGTTTGCCTTGGGCGCGTTCATCTTAAGCCCGACCTTTTCCTCGGCCGCGAGCGCGCCCTGGAGCAGCATGGCCATGTTCTCGATCTTTTTCCGTTTCCAGGGATCGTTCCAGGCCTTTTTGTTCGCGATGAGCCGCGTGGTTGACTCAAGCATCACTTCAATGATGCGAAGATTGTTCGCCTTAAGGGAGCTGCCGGTCTCGGTCAGTTCCACGATCGCATCGGCAAGCTTCGGCGGCTTCACCTCCGTGGCGCCCCAGGAGAACTCGATATCAGCGGTGACACCCCTGGATTTGAGATAGCGCTTGGTATAGCCCACAAGCTCGGTGGCGATGCGCTTACCCTTCAGGTCCTTGATTGACTTGATGGGCGAGTCTTCGGGCACGGCCACGACCCAGCGCACCGGATTCAGGCCGCCTTTGGCGTACCGGAGCTCGGCAACCTCGACCACGTCGGCGTTCTGCTCAAGGATCCAGTCCTTGCCCGTGAGGCCGACGTCGAAGATGCCGATATCGACGTAGTGCGCCATCTCCTGGGCCCGGACCAGGGTACAGTCGATGTTCTGGTCGTCAATGGTCGGATAATAGCTCCGCGAACTGACCTGTACGCGGTACCCTGCCTTGCCAAAGAGCTTGAAAGTGGATTCTTGCAGGCTCCCCTTGGGCAGGCCGAGCTTGAGCTTTGGCGTTGCGGGAGCTTTTGCTTTCGGGGCGGTTTTTTTCTTTTTTGTAGGCATCATATCTCCTTCAATAATTTGACAGGATAACAGGATAAGGTCCGATAGAATTTATCAGCACTTGTCGTATCTTGTCAATCCTGTAATCCTGTCGAAAGACATTCCATCACTTCTTCGCCATCCTGATCCGGATGGTATTTCCGTGCGCTTCCAGGCCTTCGACATCGGCGATCTGCATCACGGCCTCGCCAATCTTGTCTAAGCCCTCTTTGGTATAGAAGATCAGGCTGGACTTTTTCATAAAGCTGTCCGTGGACAGGGGCGAGAAGAACCGCGCGGTGCCGCCGGTCGGGAGCACGTGGTTCGGCCCCGCAATATAGTCTCCCACGGACTCGGGTGTGTAGTGGCCGAGAAAGATGGCGCCCGCGTTCTTTATGAATGCGAGAAGCTCGAAGGGCTTTTCCACAGCCAGCTCAAGGTGTTCGGGAGCAATGGAATTGGAAACCTCCGCCGCTTCTTCCAGATTGTTTACCAGAACGATCGCGCCAAACCGG
>JANONA010000320.1:0-2058 GCA_031420575.1 Nitrospirota bacterium
GCGCTCAGCGCCAATCCTTTGCCGCAGTGCTTGAAGAGGTTGACGAGGGCGTTCTTCATGTCGTCGTCAACGCCGGGAACCCGCAGATTGAACACCCCGCAGATAAAGATATAGTCATAGACCCCTTCAAATTGGTCGTCGTCCGCGTTCATGACGCTGAAGGCGCACTCCGGGTACTTCCGCTTCGCCAGGTTGATGAAGTTCTCGTTGATGTCCACGCCGGTGTACTTGACCGTGACGCCCCGCCGCTTCAGGAACTGGTAGAAGTCTCCGGTGCCGCAGCCGTAATCAAGCACCTTTGCGTTGTTCAGGTCCGACGCGGGCGCGATATCAGCGAGCATATGATACCGTTTGAGCTGACCCTGCGGCGTCCAGCGGAGCGCCTCGGGCCGGTCGCCGAACTTTTTCAGATTAAAATTATAAAAGGACAGGAGCTGTTCTTTGGAATAGGAGTCCAACACTATCCTCCGTATACAACGTGTTCATTGTACCGTGTTTATTGTACCGTGGAACAGGGAGAAATGCAAGGCGGGTTCAGCGGGGCGAAAAAACGAAGAGATCCGTTTTTTACTTTCCCTCTTTACCTTGCCCGCCATGGTGTGCTATTATACCTCCCCGTGAGTCCTATAAAACCTACAATCATCCCGCGTTCCAGGCACGCCATTTCCCGCAAGTGGATCAGCCCCAACGCCGTCCGGGTCCTCTACAAGCTTAAAGAGCGTGGGTATTTCGCCTATCTTGTGGGAGGAGGTGTGCGCGACCTGCTGCTCGGCCGCGAGCCCAAGGATTTCGATATCGCCACGAACGCCAGTCCAGGCGAGATCAAGAAGGTCTTCCGCAACTGCCGGCTCATCGGCCGCAGGTTCCGTCTTGCCCATATCCATTTCCCTAACGAGATCATCGAGGTCGCGACGTTCCGGTCCATGGTGTCCGATGAACCGGAGACCGCCGAGGCGGCCACGCTTCCTGAACAGCCGCCGGCCATGCAATCATCCGAGTCAGGTCAGCGCGAGGCCGTTATTCCTGAATCCCTGTTTTCCTCCGCGTCCTCCGCGGTGAAAAATCCGGGGGTGGCAACTCCGGAGGCGCGGACCGCCGCTCCTGTCAAGCTTAGGCCCCCGCGCATGCTCAAGACCGAAGGCGGCATGATCCTGAGAGACAACGTCTTCGGCACACCGGAAGAAGACGCCCTCCGCCGCGATTTCACGGTGAACGCCCTCTTTTATAATATCGCGGATTTTGCGGTCATCGACTACGTGGGCGGGATGGAGGATCTCGAACAAGGGCTCATGCGCATTATCGGCGATCCTCTGGTCCGGTTTACCGAGGATCCGGTGCGCATGGTCCGGGCCATTCGTTTTGCCGCTCTGCTCGGCTTTGAGATAGAAGAGAACACCTACCGTGCCATGGTTGAACTCAAGGACCAGGTGGCGCTTGCCTCTCCTGCGCGCATGTACGAGGAAGTCCTCAAGCTTTTTCTGCTCGGCGAGGGAGAGAAGACGTACCAACTGCTCCGAAAGACCGGGCTCTTTGGCGTGATCTTTCCGCGTCTGAACGACTGGGTGGACAGGGAGACCGACGGGTTCCCGCACATCTGGCTCGGCAAGGCGCTTGAGTGGGTTGACGCTTGTGTGCAGGCGGGCAGGAAGGTTGAGCCCCATATCCTGTTCGGGCTCATGTATGGCCAATGTATAGAGGAAAAAGCCGCTGAGTTGAGGAAACAGGGTGTGCTTGCCCTCGATGCCATAACGAGCGCAGTGACTGAGCTCATGCTGGAACAGGCGCAACGGGTGCAGATCCCCAGGAAAGTGGGGCTGCCGATGCGCGATATGTACTGGAACCAGCAGCGCTTCGAAAAGCAGGAAGGGAAGTATCCCCGCTATTTCCTGCGTCGTCCCGGTTTTGCCGATGCTTTCGAGTATTTGCGCTTTACGAGCGAGACCACGGGCGATAAAAAAGAGCTTCGCGCCTGGTGGAAGGAATTCATCAAAGCCCATCCGCTCGCACCGGGCGAGGAGAAGGAAATACAGAAAAGCGCTGAGAAAAAAGCGAGACCAA
>JANONA010000321.1:0-5428 GCA_031420575.1 Nitrospirota bacterium
ATCGACCCCACCGTCGTGATCGGCGGCAAGCTGAACAGCCTCGGCACGAATGCCAAGCTCGGCCAGGGCGAGTTTCTGGTGGCCGAGGCGGACGAGAGCGACGGGAGCTTCCTGAAACTTTCCCCCACGATTGCCGTGGTCACGACCATCGATGAGGAGCACCTCGACTATTACAAAGACATAGGCGAGATCAAGGCCGCGTTTCTTGCGTTCATCAACAAGGTCCCGTTCTACGGCGTGTCCATCCTGTGCATGGACCAGCCGCATATCCAGTCCCTTCTCCCGTTGGTGCTGAAACGGTATCAGACCTACGGCATGAGCTCGCAGGCCGATTATCAGGCCCGGGACGTTTCGCTCAAGCCGTTCGGCTCGAAGTTCAAGGCGCTGCACCACGCTCAGGACCTTGGATGGTTTGAACTCTCGGTCCCGGGCATGCACAATATCAACAACAGCCTGGCGGCCATTGCCGTGGCGCGGGAGTTGGACGTCGAGCTCGAGGTTATCAGAAAGGCGCTCAAAGACTTCAGCGGCGTGCAGCGGAGGTTCCAGATCAAGGGCGAGGCGGGCGGGATCATTATTGTTGATGATTACGGCCACCATCCCACCGAGGTAAAGGCCACGCTTGCCGCGGCGGCGGCAGGCATGGAGCGGCGCGTGGTTGTGGTGTTCCAGCCTCACCGCTACACGAGGACGCAGCATCTGCTTGAGGATTTTTTCACTGCGTTCAATCAAGCGGACAAATTAGTGGTCATGGATATCTATGGAGCGGGGGAAAAGCCGATCCCCGGCGTGTCGGGCCAGGCGTTGTGCGAAGGGATCAGGAAACACGGGCACAAGGACGTGACCTTCATCGCGGAACAAGAGAAGATTGTCGAACATATGGCGTCGGTCCTCAAAAAAGGCGATCTCATGATCACCCTTGGCGCCGGCGACGTGTGGAAGTTGGGCGAACAAGTTTTGGAGAGGCTGAAACATGGAGATCAAAAACTTTAAAGGCGAGATTAAGAAGAACGAACCGCTGAGCAGGCACACGTCCTACGCCATCGGCGGACCGGCGGATATCCTTGCCTATCCCGTTGACCGGGAGGATATCCGTGTCCTGCTGCAAGCGATCAAGACCCGGAACCTGAACTACTGGATCCTCGGCCACGGCACCAACCTCTTAGTGCGGGACGGCGGGTTTCGCGGTGTGGTGATAACCCTGCAGCGCATGCAGACGATAAAAATCGAACGGGAATACCGGTCGATCGGCGGGTCCTTTGTCGTGGTGTGCGCCGAAGCCGGCGCGTCCCTGGCGAAGCTCCTCTCCTTTGCCGTGGAGCACGGGCTCACGGGCCTTGAGTTCGCCGCCGGCATCCCCGGCACGGTCGGCGGCGCGGTCTGCATGAACGCCGGCACTGCTCTCGGCGTGATGGGGGATGTCGTTGAATCCGTTACCCTGGTCGCGCCTGACGGCGAGTTGATCACCAGGAGCCGTGAGGAGATGGGGTTCGGCTATCGTACCTCCTCGGTCCTTGAAGGGCATTTGGCGCTGGACGCGCGGGTCGTCCTGCGGCGTGACGATAAGGAGAAGATCAAGGGCCAGGTCAGGGAACTGCTTGATAAGAGAACGCGGACACAGCCCGGGGGATTTCCGAGTGCGGGGTCGGTGTTCAAGAACCCCCAGGGAGAGTCCGCGGGTAAGCTGATCGAGCTTGCCGGGCTCAAAGGCGTAGCCGTCGGCGGCGCACAGGTCTCTGAAAAGCATGCCAACTTTATTGTGAACACGGGGAAGGCGAAAGCCGCGGAGGTGCTGGCGCTTATGGAGATTGTCAGGGAGAAGGTGCTCGAGGTGCACGGCACGCGGCTTGAACCGGAGATAAAGATTATTGGGGAAGATGCTTAGAATGGGGTCAGGGGTCAGGAAAAAACAGGGAATCACATGGGATTCGTGACAAACAAAAAGATCGGCGTTCTCATGGGCGGGTTGTCGTCGGAGCGGGAAGTTTCTCTTTCGAGCGGGAACGCGATCCTGCGGGCGCTCATCGGCAAAGGATATAACGCCGTGGCAATTGATGTCGGTCGCGATGTTGCCGAGCGCCTGCGGAAGTCCGGCATCGAGGTCGCCTTCAACGGTCTCCACGGCAAGTTCGGAGAGGACGGCGCGATCCAGGGCCTGCTTGAGCTCACGGGCATTCCGTATACGGGCTCCGGCGTCCTTGCGAGCGCCCTGGGCATGAACAAGATCATCTCCAGATTAGTGTTCAAGACGCACGGCCTGCTGGTCGGCCCCTATATGGTCGTCGAGGCGGGAAAGCGCGAGCTGCTGAACGAGGCGCCCTCGGTCATCGCCTACCCGGTCGTGGTCAAGCCCTGCTCCGAAGGGTCGAGCGTGGGCGTGAGTCTTGTGTATAACCACGAAGAGCTTCGTCCCGCGGCGGACCTCGCGTTCCGATACGACCGCGAGATCCTGATCGAAAAGTATATTTCCGGCAAAGAGGTGCAGGTGGGGATCCTCGGCGACCGGGCGCTCGGAGCCATCGAGATCGTTCCGAAGGAAAGAGCATTCTACGACTACGAGGCCAAATATAAGGAAGGCGGATCGGACCATTTCTTCCCGGCCAGGATCGACCAGGACGCATATCAGCGCGTCCTTGAAGCGGGATTGGCCGCGCACCGCGCCCTGGGCTGCAGGGGATACAGCAGGGCGGATTTTATTATTGACGCGGCCGGTGATCCCTATATCCTCGAAGTGAACACCCTGCCGGGTATGACCGCCACGAGCCTGCTGCCGGATATTGCGCGAGGCGTCGGCATGCCGTTCCCTGATCTGGTGGAGGAGATATTGCGATTGGCGGTCGAGGGGCGGTAAACAGTAGGAAGTAGACAGGATGAGAGACTATAAAAACGTCAAAGTCCCGAGATCGTACCGGAGCGCATCGAACCGCGTAACCGTAAAGCGGGTCGATCCGGGGCGCATTGCCGGGCGGTACCGGACGGGCGCAACGGGGCTCAAAAAGGCCACGCTGCAATTTCTCACGGTCGCTGTTATCGTCGCGGGCGGCTGGATAGGCTGGCAAGCATATCAGACGCTCCTGCATGCCGGGATGTTCCAGATCGCGGGCGTTGATGTAAAGGGCATAAAACAGGTGAGCGAGGCCGAGATCAGGGAGATTGCCGGTGTGTTCACGGGCCAGAACATCTTCCGCGTAGACCTTGAGACCGCGGTTAGGCGCGCGCGCGCGAACCCGTGGGTGCGGGATGTCCGGGTATATCGACGATTGCCGAACAGGATCAGTATGACCTTTACCGAGCGGGTTCCCTATGCCCTTCTGGATACGGGCGCCGGGCGTTATCTTATGGACCGCGATGGGGTCGTCATCGACAGGATCGGAAAGGAAAACGCGTCAACATGGCGGCTCCCCGTTGTCGCCATCAAGGACTCCCGGATTCGTTACGGCGAGCGCGTGACGTCCGATGGAATGACTGAAGCGTTGACGCTCATTGCCGAGATCTCCGGGCGTGGCGGGTGGCGGCTGCATGAGGTGACGATCAATGCGCTCTCTCCCGAGTCGCTCAGCGTGCTGTATGCCGAGCATGAGTTCAAGATCGGCACGGGCAATTATACGGAGAAGCTCCGCAGGCTTGCCGAGATTATGTCTGACGGAAAACAGCGCGGCCTGGAGCTCGCTTACGTGGATCTTCGTCCCGAGCGACAGGCGGCGGTGATGGTGAAGAAAAAATCAGGAAGGTGAGAAGCGAGTAAAACCGGAAGGTGGGAAGGCGGGAAGGTGAGAAGTTAGGAAGGTGAGAAGGTAGGAAGGTGAGAAGTTGAGGAACATACGAGGCCCCTTGAAACTTCCCACCTTCTTACCTTCCCAACCTCGACTGTTTGCGTAACCAGGGGGTGTACCGTGGCAAAAAAACCGAATAATGTGCTTGTGGGCCTGGACCTGGGAACGACCAAGGTCTGCGCCATCGTTGGCGAGGTCAAGGACGACGGACAGGTCGACATCATCGGGATCGGCATTACGCCCTCGCATGGACTGAAAAAAGGCGTGGTCGTCAACATTGACAGCACGGTGGAGTCCATCAAAAAGGCGGTCCAGGAGGCTGAACTTATGGCCGGCGTGGAGATCAACTCGGTGTATGTGGGGATCTCCGGCGGCCATATCAAGGGAATGAATTCGCGCGGCGTGGCGGCGATCAAGAACCGGGAGGTCGGACCGGCGGACGTGGCGCGGGCCATCGACGGGGCACGGGCCGTGAACATTCCCATGGACCAGCAGATCCTCCACGTTTTGCCGCAGGAATTCATCATCGACGACCAGGACGGCATCAAGGACCCCCACGGCATGTCGGGAACGCGGCTCGACGTCAAGGTTCACATCATCACCGGCGCGGTGACCGCCATCCAGAACATCGTGAAGAGCTGTTCGCGCGCGGGGCTCCAGGTAAACGACCTGGTGCTGCAGCCGCTCGCGTCGAGCAGGGCGGTGCTTACCTCGGAGGAGCAGGAGCTCGGCGTGGTCGTCGTCGATATCGGCGGCGGGACCACTGACCTGGCGTTTTTCCTTGAGGGCAGCTTGTGGCACACCGAGGTGCTTCCCATCGGCGGCAACCATCTTACGAACGATATTGCCATCGGTCTGCGCACCCCCGCCTCCGAGGCGGAAAAAATCAAGATCAAGCACGGCTGCGCCCTGGCCTCTCTCGTGAAGCACGAGGAAACCCTCGAAGTCCCCAGTGTGGGCGGTCGCCCGCCCCGGCTTCTTTCCCGCCAGATTCTGTGCGAGATCATTGAGCCCCGGGTCGAGGAACTGTTCGGCATGATACAGCAGCGGCTCAAAAAAACAGGGTTCGAGGACATGTTCGCTTCCGGTGTCGTGCTCACCGGCGGCACGGCCCTGATGGAGGGAATGCAGGACGCGGCTGAGCGGTATCTCGGTCTGCCGATCCGTCGCGGCGCCCCCCGGAACATCGGCGGCCTCATGGACGTGGTGAACAGCCCTATCTACGCGACGGGCGTGGGGCTTGTGCTGTACGGCGCCGAAAATGCGCGGGAGGCGCCGCGCAAGTTCAGGGGCAGCGGGGGTCTGAAACGCTTCTGGAAGTGGCTGGAAGGGTTTATATAATTATTGTAACTACTCAGGTTCAAAGTTCCAAGGTTCACGGTTAAAGAGCGATGAAGATTGAACGGTTTGAAGATATTGAGGCTTTGCAACTGGGACCAGACGAACATGTGCTGCCGTTCGTGGATTCATCAACCAACTCAAAAAATATCAGGAGAGCAAAGTAGCCAACCGTGAACCGTGAACCTGACAACCTGAGTAGTTACTAATTATTGCGGATCGCGGAATGATAAATCCAACTATTCCCGGGGGAGACATGGACGAAAATAAAGATTTCGGATTTCAGGATATCATGGATTTTGTGGCAAACACGCACA
>JANONA010000322.1:0-1782 GCA_031420575.1 Nitrospirota bacterium
AAGGTCCATCGCTTTCGCCCCTGTCAAAAGAGAGGGTTGAAGAGAACATGGTCTTCACGATCGAGCCTGGTGTGTATATCCCCGGCTGGGGCGGGGTCCGGATCGAGGACATGGTCCAGGTGACGGAAGCCGGCGCCAAAGTGCTGACCACGCTTCCGAAAGAGTTATAAGATAAGTAGACAGTAGATTGTAGACAGTAGATGGTAACTAAGGAATCAAATTCTTCTCAAAATGGCAAGAAAATCTAAATTAATTTCACCACGGAATACTGCCACGGATTCACACTGATTGAAAAGGACTTTATCTTGAGTTTTTATCCGTGCTCCTCCGTGTGCATCCGTGGTGAATATGTCTGGATTTATGGTTCCGGCTTGTCCGGGTTAGGGTCTTGCGGCTTGACAATTACCGTTCGCCCTTCATTATCCTGCTGACCGACGAGTAGTGAAGCCCGAGATGATCAGCGATCTCACGCTGCCGATAGCCATACTGCTCCAATGCTTTAGCTATGGCTCCCCGTCTCTTCCGAAGGTTCATGCGCACCTCAACGCTGAAGAGTTTCTCCAGCGCCGGACGGTGCGGACGGTGCGCATACCGCTTTATATGGGTTTAATAGTGTCATTATACAGCACACGCGCCTGAATTCAACGTAAAATCCAATTCCAAACACAGCAGGCTCAACTTTCTTCCTTCAGCCTGTCCATCCATGGGGCATCAAAAGGACAGTATCTTTAACCCCGTTTCTTTCTGTATCTCCTTGAAATGCTTATCCAGTGTCAGGATCGAGCAATTATGCTCCATTGCGAGGATAGCGATGTAACAGTCAGCGAGGTTTATTGTTTTCCCCTTTTTCTTCAGCGCAAAGGAAAGCCTGCCCGCCTCCAGCCAGGTATCCGCGCTCTCGGCGATGATCGTAAATGCCTCAACAAATTCCCGGATCACCCCGAGGTTCTTCTCCGAATGCGCGCCCTGGATCAACTCCGCGAGAACAATTTTTGGGACATGGATGTCGCCATCCGAAAGCAGTTCGTCCACTTTTTCCAGAGCGCCGGCGGGGGCGTTCGCCTGGAAGTACGCGATCCATACCGAGGTGTCAATAAGCGCCTTACCGTTCATAATGTCTGAGTTCCTCGGCGCTCTTGTCGAATTTCAGCTTGCCTTTCATGCCCTTTATCTTCTCTCGTTTCCTCTGCCTGAGATAGACGGCCACGGCTTCCCGCACAGCGGTTGCCTTATTCTTATGGCCGCTTTCATGCACCAGTTCATCGAGAATGTCTTTATCGATTGTGACCGTAGCTCTCATTATCATACTCCTCCTATGAAGAGGATACCGCTTATCTGTGCTAAAGTCAACCCATTACTGTGCGACATGCATGCACACAATTATCGTTATTTATGTGCTCAGAAAGCCTGTCTGAATACGAGGCAATAATGACGCGGGCATAGGATCGCGACACGCTGAAAACGAAACATGCCTTAGCGGTTCGGCGCGTTTGGGAAACGCGCCCTACGACTTATTTAATAAATCGTAGGGACCGTTCCCCGAACGGTCCGCGCCACTTCGTGATGTTTTACAATTACCTTGTTGCAGCAATAGGATAAACCCGGGAGTGCCCGCTAACGATCCTTCCGCGCCTCTCCGGTCATGGGCACGAACATCACCGCGCCGAACTGCTCCAGGTCCAGCTCACCCTTTCTCTTTGTTGCCAGCGTGAGTGTCTGGTAATACACCGTGCTGCCGAGCGGCAGGATCAGCCTGCCGCCTTCCTTGAGCTGTTTGATCAG
>JANONA010000323.1:0-2271 GCA_031420575.1 Nitrospirota bacterium
AGAAACTGATGGAAGCGGTGGAGAAGTACGGATACCATCAAAGTCAGCTTGCGCGACACCTTGCAGTCCACCGTTCAACGATAAGCCGATGGTTGCGTGAATATGAGAATGCAACAAAAGAGACCTGACCCTAAAAGGCTCTAAAAGGCTCTAAAAGGCTCCTAAAAGGCTCTACTAAAAGGCTCTAAAAGGCTCTTGGTCAAAGGAAAACTGTAGCAGAGATGGCCGCATAAGCCGCGATGGCGGGCGCCGGTTCGGGCGTCCCAGCCTTGTTTTTTATTCTTTCACAGCGAGCAAGAGAGTCTATAGGGTCACGTCTTGTTATTTGATATTTGCTCTTGATCCGCCACCAGCCCAAACATCTGCGTTGTGTCCCGAGTGTCTTTTTGGTTGATTAATAGTGCGCTATCTACCATAACGATGTAACAATGCCATGCCTCACCAAACCCGCTTCGACATAGCCGGAACCCTGCACCACATCATTCATCCGCCGCGGGAACAATAAAACCGATATATTCATTGCGAAACCGCGGCAATGCGCAAACCCCGCTTGACAATGAGGTCACATTCGGATACTAAGACCACATGCAGACGAAAACCATAGGCATTCGTGAAATGAAGGCCCACCTGAGCGGCTATCTGAGGGAGGTGAAGCGGGGTGAGGAGCTTCTTATCTCGGAACGGGGCAAGGCCATCGCCCGCATTGTGCCGGTAGGCGCTCCGGCGGAGGAAGGCAAGCTGCATTCCGCGCTCGTCAAATTGGCGCTCTCGGGCGCGATCATCCTGCCGCCGTCGTACAAACCGCCGCGCCCGCCGAAAGTTAGAAAAAAGGTGAAAGGAGCCCCCTTTTCCAAGGCGATCATCGAGGACCGGCGATGATGCTCTATGTCGATACCTCCGCACTCATCAAGCGGTACGTGGATGAGGACGGATCCGAGCGCGTGAATACGCTTTGGGACGGGGCAACGGGGATCGCTACATCGGTTGTCGCCTTCGCGGAAATGATTGCCGCGCTGAACCGTAAACTGCGGGAAGGTGTGTTATCAACCCATGAATACTCCCGGACGGCAACTGCCTTCAAGAGCGATTATCGCCAGGTCATTCTCGTACCCGTCAGTGTGGGATTGAACGAACGCATTGAAATGCTGGCGCGGAAACACGCACTAAGGGGTTTCGATGCGATTCACCTTGCATCGGCGCTCGTGATTCGAAACAATGGAAGGGTTGAAACGGGTTTCGCGTGCTACGACCGCATGCTGAATGAAGCGGCATTGAAAGAAGGTTTTCCGGCGATCCTCTAAGCTTTCCTCGCCTGACGAGGGGTATGTCGTTGCACTTGACTGCCGACTACTGACTGCTGACTGCTGACCGCTTCTCCTGCCCCTGCTGCTTCGCTTTTCTCTTATTCGACTTATACCTGCCGATAGCCTTCTCATGCGCGCCGAAATCCTTCGAGAAAAAATGGCTGCCGTCGCCCTGGGCCACAAAAAACAGATAGTCTACGTTCTCCGGATAGAGCGTGGCAAGAATCGCGCCTGCGCCGGGGTTTGCGATCGGACCCGGGGGAAGGCCTTTGTGGAGATAGGTGTTGTAAGGCGAAGGCCGCTTGAGGTCCTGGGCCGTGACTTTCGTGATCCACGCCTTGACGCCGTAGACCGCCGTCGGATCCGCCTGGAGTTTCATGCCGATCTTCAGACGGTTGTGGTAAACAGCGGCAATGACCTTCCGTTCCGAATCAACCTTGGCTTCTTTTTCCACGATCGAGGCCAGGGTGATGATCTGGTGCTCGGTAAAACCCAACTCCTCGGCACGTTCGCGATAACTGTCGTCAAACACCGCCTTGTAGCGCTGGATCATTCGCCTCGGGATATCCTCGAGCTTGACGCCCTTGGGCAGGTAGTAGGTGTCCGGGAAAAGGTAGCCCTCGAGCGTATCAGCTTCGATGCCGAGACTATGAACGTATTCCTTGTTCTTCACTAACTTGATAAACTGGTTCGGATCGGAGATGAGCGGCGTGCCGGAGAGCGTCCAGCCGATCTGGTAAAGGTTATACCCCTCGGGGATCACGATCTTGTACTCGATAATCCTGCCCTTGCGCAGCGCATCGAGGACGTCCCACAGGCTCATGCTCGTGTTCAAGCCGTAATAGCCCACGCGCACCTTGCGGCTGATGCCCTGGAGTCTGCCGATGAGCTCGAAGTAGCCGCGATAGCGGATGATGCCCTCTTTCCGAAGAGTACCGGCAATAGCCTTGAAGCTCATACCTTCGGT
>JANONA010000324.1:0-5877 GCA_031420575.1 Nitrospirota bacterium
ACCTGCTCCACGTTCAGGATCTTGCCGCGGAGCGACAGCACGGCCTGGGTCTTGCGATCCCGCGCCATCTTGGCGGAACCGCCTGCTGAGTCTCCTTCCACGATGAAGACCTCCGTCTCCTCCACTTTGTTCGATGAACAGTCCGCAAGTTTGCCCGGCAGATTGAGTTTGAGCGACGAGAGCTTCCGGGTCACGTTGTCCTTGGCTGCACGAGAGGCCATACGCGCCTCGGCAGCGAGCAGCACACGCCTCACCACCGCATCGGCCATGGTCGGGTTCGCGAGCAAATAGGCTTCGCAGGCGTTATTGACCGACGCCTCGATGGGCGAGGTGATCTCGGGATTGTTCAGCTTCTCCTTGGTCTGACCCTGGAACTGGGGATTTTTTATGAGCACGCTCACGATGCCGTAGAGCCCTTCATAAACGTCCTCGGGCGCGATGGTCTTGATGTTCTTGGGGATGAGGTTCTTGCGCTCGGCATAGGCCCGCACCGCCTTGGTGAGCCCGCTCCTGACCGCCAGCTCGTGCGTGCCGCCATCGGTGGTGTTGATCGAGTTGGCGTAGGAATGGAGCTCCATGTCCGTGGAAATGGTCCAGTGGATCGCGCACTCGATCCTGAAGTCGTCTTCCTTCTCGAAATAGAAGGGGTCGGGATTCACCACCGTTGTCCCGGAGACAATGCGTTTGATATAATCCTGGATGCCGTTGTCGTACTTGAAGGTGACCGGCTTCTCTCCGTCGCGGGGGTTCTCGATCGTGATCTTGAGGCCCTTGTTCAAAAACGCCTTGCTCTCCGACACGTCGATGATGTTCTTGTAATTAAAGCTCGTCTTGGTGAGGATTTCAGGATCAGGCCGGAAGTAAATCCGCGTTCCGTGCGCCCTGGTCGGACTGCCTTTTTTCAAATTGCCCTTGGGCTTGCCGCGGGAGAACTCCTGAGTCCACTCGTACCCGTCGCGCCAGACCGTGGCGATAAAGACCTCGGAAAGCGCATTCACGACCGAAGCGCCCACGCCGTGGAGGCCGCCCGAGGACCGGTACGACGTGTGGTCGAACTTCCCTCCCGCATGCAGGGTACACAGAATGGTCTCGATAGCGGGACGCTTTGTCTTTGGATGGATGTCCACGGGAATACCGCGGCCGTTGTCTGTCACGGTCACGCCGCCATCCTTCTCGAGCGTGAGCGTGATGGCCGTGCAGTATCCGTTCAACGCCTCGTCCACGGCATTGTCGAGCGTCTCCCAGACGAGGTGATGCAGACCGCGCGCGTCCGTGGAGCCGATGTACATGGCCGGCCGCTTGCGAACCGGTTCCAGTCCCTCAAGCACCGTGATGTCTTTTGCGGTATAGGTCGCCGCCAAATCAAGCCTCCTCAAAAAACAGACTGACTTCAGAAGACAGATGACAGACTGATAGACATCAGACCGAATCAAAACCATCAGTTAAGTCTTTAGTCTGTCTTCTGTCTTCTGTCTTCTGTCTTCTGTCTTCTGTCTTCTGTCTTCTGTCCCCTGTCCCCTACCCCCGGCGCTTCAATCCCGCAAGCTCCGCCATCCGCAGCTCCGCCTCGTGCGTCTTTCCCTGCCGGATGAGGTCGATGACATCGGAGTCTACGATCGCCTGAAACACCTGGCTCCGTTTATTCTCATCAGGGACCTCTTCAAGGACCCGCTTGCGGATCGATGACAGTTTGGCGAGGAAGAGCTCGTACTCCGCGCCGTATCGTTGCTCGACCTCCTGCCTGATCTTTTTCGCCAGCGCCGGGCTCGCGCCGCTCGTTGAGATTGCGATCAGGAGATCTCCCCGCTCCACCACCGAAGGCACGATGAAGCTGCTCTCTTCCGGCGGCGCTGCCACGTTCACTAATGTATGCTTCTTCCTGCAGGCCTTCGCCACGAGGGTGTTCACCTCGACCGAATCGGTCGCGGCAATCACGAGAAACTCGCCGGAGAGGTCTTTTTCTTCGTACTGTTTCGGGAAATGGGAGATCTTGCCGGAGTCGGAGAGCTCATGCAGTTTCGGAGTAAGCGTGGGGCTTATGACCGTTACCTCGGCCCCTGCTTCAAGGAGAGCAATCGCCTTGCGCTCCGCCACGGCGCCGCCGCCGATGACCACGCAGGGCCGCCCGCGCAAATCCAGATACGCGGGGTAATATTTCATGGCGTCCGCGGTTTTTTCAGGAGAGACGCGACCGTTTCCTTCATGGCCGGATATTTCAGCGCGAGCGTCTCGAACCTGGCGCGGGCCAGATCCCATTCGCCGAGATCCCAATACGAAAGGCCCGCGTAATAGAGGGCGTCTTTTTCCGCGGGCGAATCCGGGTAGTCCTTCAAAAGTTTTTCGCACCTGTCCACGGCAGCCTTGTACGAGCCTTTCCTGTGGTAGAACCGCGCGACGTAGAGTTCGTATTCCGATATCCAGTCCGTGCAGATGGCGATATACTTTTTTGCCTGCTCCTCGTAGCCGCTCTTCGGATATTTTTCGAGGAGCGTCCGCATCTCTTTGATCACGGCATGGGCGGGCGCGGGGTCCCGGTCAATGGTCGTGAGCTCTTTGTAGCCGCACATCGCGACCTGGTACTGGGCGTATGCCGCGTCCTTGTTCACGGGATGGTAGTTCAGGAAGGAATGGTACTCCGCCTGCGCCTCGCTGTATTTTTCCTCACCGTAGTACGTGTCGGCAATGCGAAGCATCAGGACCGCGTCATAGCTCTTGTCCGGAGACTTTTCCTGGATATCCTGGTACCCCTTGCGCGCCTTGTCGAACGCTTCCTTGCGCATACTCTCTTCGGCCTCTTTGAACACGACCGCCGCGTCGAACGGCGGTTCTTTCGCGGCGCATCCGGCGAGGAGCATGAGAAGGAATATGGTGAGAGTCTTTTTCATAGAGAGGATTTGTCCGTGGATAGACCGCATTTGAATTTGGAAATGGTGCCGAAGGGGGGACTCGAACCCCCACAGGATTGCTCCCACTGCGCCCTGAACGCAGCGCGTCTACCAGTTCCACCACTTCGGCACGGTGTGATAAGCACGGAGTGATAATATAAAGAGAAAGGCGGCGCTTGTCAAGGAAGTTTTTCCTTGCCCGGACAATCCGCTTGCATTGCGGGCTCGTCCGGATTACTATCCAATAACGACAACTCGCATATGAATAATTCGCCCAACACTATCACCGACCTCAAAGGCCTCACCCCTCGCGAGCTCGAGCAATTCTGCATCGAAAAGCTCCGCCAAAAGCCGGGCCAGGGCGCCCGCGTTGCCGTGCGGCTCTACCGAAAAAAGATCGAGGACTTCGATGCCATGGCGGACTTGAACCGGCCGTTCCGGGAGCAGTTGAAGCGATACGGTACGATATCGTCGATTCTCATCGAACAGCGCGGCACGTCCGGGGATGGGACTGAGAAGCTGCTTTATCGCTTGAGCGATGGGAATACCATAGAAGGCGTGCTCATACCCGGCCCGGGTGGACGGCTCACGCTCTGCGTCTCGTCGCAGGTCGGATGCGCCGCCGGATGCGGCTTCTGCCTCACCGGCTCGGGCGGACTTGTGCGAAATCTTACGGTTGCCGAGCTCGTGAACCAGGTCTTCGCGGCGCGAAGCATCATTCTCGAAAAGACGATCTCGAACATTGTCCTTATGGGCACGGGCGAGCCGCTCAGCAATTACGAAGCGGTCAAATCGTTCATCGAGATCGCTACGGACCGGAACGGAATGGGGTTCTCGCCGAGGAAGGTGACGCTTTCAACCTGCGGGCTGGCGCCCATGATCGAGAAGCTCGCGAATGACGGTGTGGACGTGAGCCTTGCCGTGTCGTTAAACGCCACGACGGACGAGGTGCGCGACACGATGATGCCGGTGAACAAAACGTATCCGATCGCGCGGCTGATGCGGGCCTTGCGGTATTACGGTGAGAAGACCGGAAGAACGGTAACGATAGAGTACGTGCTGCTTAAGGGAGTAAATGATTCCTCCGATGACGTGAACCGGCTTGTGGAACTGCTTCAGGACCTGCGTTGCATGATCAATATCCTGCTCTTTAACCCCTTCCCCGGCTCGTCGTTTGAACGCCCCGATGAGCAACGCGCCTTCGTCTTCAGGGATCTCCTCGTGACCAACGGTTTCGTAACCGTGGTAAGGAACAGCCGCGGTCGCGACATCCACGCCGCCTGCGGCCAACTGAGGGCGGCTTCTCCCGCGCTCCACTCACCATAGCGCGGCCTCCCGCCGCAATCAATGCGCTATGACACACTGGTGCGCCGCGATTCAAGATTCAAATTTAATGTTCAATATTTTGAATCTTGAATTTTTAATTAAGACTTTCCCCATCATTCCCGCTTCATCTTCCTCAGCAGCTCGATGACCTCGGCCATGTCCGCGGGCGGCGGCGCGGTGAACGACAGGGGGGTCCCGGTGTCCGGATGCAGAAGCGAAAGCGTCTCCGCGTGCAGCATCTGGCGGGTGATGAGACTCTCTCCGAACTTTGTCGACTTTCCGCCGCCGTACACGTGGTCGCCAAGCACCGGATGGCCGATATGCGCCATATGCACACGGATTTGGTGCGTGCGGCCGGTCTTGATCTCCACTTCGACCAGCGTCGCCTTTGGGTACCGTTCCTTCACCGTGAATGCCGTGACCGCCTCACGAGCGTGGTGCGTATGCACGCTGATCTTCTTACGCTCTTTCACATGGCGGCCAAGGCCGACCTCGATCGTTCCCGAACCTTTCTTGATGACTCCCGCAACCAACGCAAGGTAGCGCTTCCTGACCACACGATCCTTGAACTGCATGGACAGGGACCGAAGCGCCTCCCGCGTCCTTGCCACGACCATGACCCCCGACGTGTCCTTGTCCAGGCGATGAACGATCCCCGCGCGCGCGCGTTCATCCGATTCCCGATCCCCGATCCCCGATCCCCGATCCACAAGGCCCGCGCCTGATGACGGCAGACTGCCGTAATGATAGAGAAGCGCATTCACCAGTGTGCCCGTGTAGTTGCCCGGCGCGGGATGCACCACCAACCCCGGCGGTTTGTTCAGCACGATGATGTGGGGATCCTCATAAATAACGGAAAGTGGAATCGGCTCCGGCAGGACGTCATGGAATTTCCTTTCAGGCACATCAAGGGAGACAGCTTCCCCACGTTTTACCTTATACCCCGGCTTTTCCGTCTTGCCGTCCACGAGCGCGCGGCCGTCCTTGATCAGCGTTTGAATACGGTTGCGTGAGATATGAGGCTCATAATGCGCAATGAAAACATCGAGGCGCTTGCCCGCGTGTTTGTCGTTAACGAGGAGAGTTGTGGTAGGCATAGTTTAGTGTTCGTTCACTTGCCGATCTTTTCTCAAACCACGGGACATTGTGGCTGTCTAGACTTGAGATGATAGTCTTTCTTGTTGCGGCCGCCTCAATGCACCGTGAACTCAAAGTGCAACAATATAGACCTGGCCCTAAGAGGTTCACGGACAGGGTAAAACGATTCAGACCGGCCTCGTTTATAATTCCCTCGAATTCGGGGGGTTTAAAATACGGTTATGTACGTCGCGCGAGTTTGTTCAGATCGGCGTCAAAGGTAAACAGGTGGTCTTCCGCGGACGCGGCCTTGGCGCAGAGAATACAATCAACGATGTCAAGGCCATGTTCCGAGCACAGAGTCAACGCCCGGATAAGTTCCTGTTGATCGTCATTAGCGATCCCCTTGTAATGTAAGATATCGATAAGACTCCCGGCAGCCAGGTCTCGGGGAACTTTGTAAATTTTTGTCAGGACATACATGCATTCAGCGATGACGCATTCGAGAATGACGGCCTTAACGCCGCCGTGTTTCACCTTGTCAAAGAATTCCTTCGCCTTCTCGTGCAAGGCGGGATTATCCGCAACG
>JANONA010000325.1:0-2094 GCA_031420575.1 Nitrospirota bacterium
ACGCCGCAAACCTCTCCGCAACGTTCTACAAAAGCCTCAATCTCACGACTGAGCTTGTTGATCCCGCGGGAACGGCTCTTTCTTCGGAGGCGCTCGTGCTCACGGAGTTCGCTCCGGGGAGCGAGAAAAAAATTGACCGGGGTCTCACCATTGCGCCGCTTCCGCAGGGAGTCTACCGGCTCAGGGCGCAGCTTGCGCAGACCACGCCGCTCGCCGCTGTTTCGTCGGACATCAGCATCCTCCCCACCCTGAAGCTTCAGGGCTCTTTCGAGGGCACCCCGAAAGCGGCGGCGCTGTGCAGGCCCTTCACCCTCCGGTACAGCATCAAGAACACGGGGAATCTTCCGGTATCCGCCGGAGCGCTCAAGCTCGAGATCAGATCGTCGGACACGGGCCAGCTGATCTATGCCCGGCAACTTCCTCTTACTCTCGACGCCAAATCGATCCTGATCGAGAAAATGGAGTTTCCCAAGGGGACGTATAGCATCACGCTGAAGGCCTCGGCCATGAACCAGAGCCACCAGATCACCCGGGACTTCATGCTTGCTGAACAATCCTTCGTTGTAACTGCCCCAATCAGCGTCAAAAAAGACGGCGGCGCGATTCCCCGGATACTGGTGTGGCTTGGGAAAGACAGCTCCGCGGCGCAACAAGCCGTTGCCGGGGAGATTGCACGGCGGGCTTTTGACGAGGAGAGCGTCTACTTCACAATCGTAGACAAGGCGGAGGACTTCACGAACCAGGCCATGAGCGGGCTCTTCAATACCTACGTCCTCTTCGAGACCAACGAATCGCTAGAACGCGCCGATTGGCTGCGGGACCGCGTCAGCCGGGGACAGGGACTCGTGATCATCGGCGCGGAAGACCGTACCCGGGTAATTGCCGAGGACTTCGGCTTCACCTTCAGCGAACCCCCCGTATTATCCGGCGCCATGCTTCTGTTCACTGAAGACACGGGCATGGGGTTGTCAGGCGCCATGCCCATAAGCGGCCGGATGCTGGTCCCGCGGAAAAAAGGCGCGAAACCGACGGCACTCTTTGGCGACGACAAGAAACCCGCGGCGCTGATCGATACAACCGGGAACGGACGGGTGTTGGTCATGCCCTTTTCCTTGAGCCGCTCCGCGGTCGACACGGGCGCACCATCGCTGTACAGCCTGCTGCTCCGTACCGCGGTCCGGAGCGTGGCCCCGGAAACCGACGAGCAGGCAACCGTGTCCGCGCAAGAGCTGTCTGTCTCCGCGGATGCCGGTCCGGTCAAAGCGCGGATCGTCGTGACCGTTCCTGTTGGAGCCAGGATCGTTTGGGCAAATGCCGCCGGCGCCATCCGGAACAACGCCGTGACCTATGAATTGACCGCGGACCAGGCAGCGCAAAAGCTCCTGTTCCTGTATCAGCTTCAGGCAGGAGGCGGGAAGCAGCCCGTGGTGGAGCTCTTCTACGAATGCGGCGGAAATTTCATGGGACAGGGGAAGATCGAGTGAAGTATTCTCTATTCAAAATTCAAAATTTAAGATTCAACACTCCGCGCTCCGCACTCCGCACCCCGCACTCCGCATTCAACACCCCCTGCACTCGCGGGTCCACTCGTAAACGCCGGGGGCAGGCTCCGCACTCGTCGCGCGGTTTCGCCTACATCGCCCTGCTCGCGGCCATCGTAATCATCGGAATCAGTCTCGGCACAGCCGGAAAGTACTGGCAAAACGTCATACTGCGCGACAAAGAGGAGGATCTGCTCTTCCGGGGCGACCAGTACCGGAAAGCCATCGAACGGTTTTATTTCGCGCTCCCCGGCAGGCCGCACTATCCCGAGAGCATTGACAATCTGCTCACGGACAACAGAACAGCAACGGGTAAGCGTCATTTGCGCCGGAAGTACAAAGACCCGATGACCGGTGAGGATTTTGTGGAGATACGGGACCAGTTCAGGCGCATCACCGGCGTGCATAGTTCAAGCGATAAAAAGCCTCTCAAGCGGGACAATTTTGCGGAGAACGATACGGACTTTGCGGGAAAAGACAAATACAGCGAATGGAAATTCGTCTTCACCGCCCGACCGGGACAGCCGGCAATCCCCGGACACCCGCCGGCGCC
>JANONA010000326.1:0-2331 GCA_031420575.1 Nitrospirota bacterium
TTCTCGATGCCGCGGTGGAGATAGCCGGGACGCGGGTCACAGCCCACCACGGTTTCGCCTTGCAGGTCGAGCACTAAGCGCAGCACACCGTGAGTGCTCGGGTGCTGCGGCCCCATATTGAGCGTGATTTCTTTCTGGACGGCTTCTTTCTGTTCGGTTACGGGAGAAGACATATTTTCACCATGAATGTCATTCAAAGCTCTTCCACTTTGAACTTTGAACTTTGTACTTTGTACTTTGTACTTGCGTTAGTATCCCTTGAGCGGATATTCTTTCCTGAGCGGGTGTCCTTCCCAGTCCTCGGGCATCAGTACCCTGCGGAGATCCGGGTGTCCGTCGAATTTGATCCCCATGAGGTCAAAGGTCTCGCGCTCGTGCCAGTTCGCCGTTTGCCAGATCGAGGAGACCGAGTCTACCCGCGGGTCCTCTTCCGGCGCCCGCACTTTGAGCCGGATCCGATGGCGATACACGATGGAAATAAGATTGTACACAACCTCGAACCGCGGCCCGCTGTCGCCCGGATACGCTGAAAAATCAACCGCGGTCAGGTCAGCCAGATGGTCCATCCTGAGCAACGGTTCGTCACGGAGGTAGCGGCAGATATCCTTGATCATGTCCTTCCTGAGCGACACTCCCACCTGCCCTGCATGGGCCGTCGTGCCGAGGACCTGGCCCGCGAATTTTTCTTCAATCATTTTAGCGATCTGTAAGGGATCCATACAACCTCGTAATAGTATTTCAAATCAGCAAGGCTGAAGCCTTGCCCTGCAACAGATTTTACCGCGGCCTTTCGGTCGCGCTATGTCTTGATCGTGTTCCGCGGAAGTTCCTTACGGATGTAGCGCTCTGTTTTGATCTTTTCCTGCAGTTTGATGATGCCATGCATCAGGGCTTCGGGCCGCGGCGGGCAGCCCGGGATATACACATCCACGGGAACGATATTGTCAACGCCCTGAACCACGGCGTAGGTATTGAAGATCCCGCCGGACCCGGCGCAACTGCCCATGGCGATGACATACCGCGGCTCCGGCATCTGGTCATACACGCGGCGCACGACCGGGGCCATCTTCTTGGTCAGGGTGCCGGCCACGAGCAGGAGGTCGGACTGCCTCGGTGAGGGGCGGAATACGGTGCCGAACCGGTCAAAATCATGCTGGGGCGCGGCAATATACGCGATCATCTCGATGGAGCAGCACGCAAGCCCGAACGTCATGGGCCAGATTGAACTGGAGCGGCAGTAGTTCAGAAATGAATCGACTGTTGTCGAGAGGTACCCTTCTTCGAATGCATTCTGGATTATTCCCATTCAAGCGCCCCTTTCTTCCACGCATAGAAATATCCAACGAGCAGGATGGCGATGAATATCACCATTTCCACAAAACCGTACAAACCGATGTGGTCATAGGCCACGGCCCAGGGATAGAGGAACACGGCTTCAATATCGAATATAAGAAATAGCATGGCGATGAGGTAATACCGGATAGAGAACTTTTGATGGGCGTCCATGAACGGGGTGATCCCGCACTCATAGGTAAGCAGCTTTTCGGGATAGGGGTTCCGAGGCCGGAGGATCCAGCTGAAGACAAGCGTCCCGATGCCGACGGCAGTGCCGAGCAGCAGAAAAACGATTACGGGCAAAAAGTGTTCCGGAAGATAGGTACCTGGTGTCATACGCTAAGCTCCCTGCTGTTAAATTTTTGATTAGCAGAACTTCTAAAACGAGTTGGATAATAAGCCAACTCAAATATTTTGTCAAGAAAAACATTCCAAGAGGAGCTATCCGGATTTGTAACACGAAGGGCATGAAAATTCGCAACACTGAAGCACGGTCGCATTCCTTAGTCTTAACTCTCTTGCCTCAGTCTGTCTTCTGTGCTCTGTCTTCTGTGCTCTGTCCTCTGTCTTCCGCTACTTGATCCGCTGCGATATCTTCTTGAATTCCTCCGTGCCCGCGACCTTCAGAAGCTGGAATAAAATCGTTTCCGTGCAGGTCACCACGGCGCCCGCGTTGCGCATAAACTCAATGCCAGTCTTCCCGTTCACTTCGGCACGGGAACAAACGGCGTCCTGCGCCACGTGCGGCATGAACCCGTCCTTCAAAAGCCCCACCGTGGTCTGGAGCACGCAGATATGTGTCTCCATTCCGCAAACAATGAGCTTTTTCTTCCCCAGCTTCCTGAGCTCCGCTAAAAACGCCGGCTCGCCGCAGCAGTTGAAGGCTGTCTTTTCGATCGGCTTGTAGTCAGGGATGGCCGACTGGAGCTCGGGCACGGTCCTGCCCAGTCCTTTGGGATACTGTTCGGTCACCACGATCGGGAGGTTGATCATTTT
>JANONA010000327.1:0-13961 GCA_031420575.1 Nitrospirota bacterium
TCCACATACCTGCTTTCGCGCACCACCGTCACCTTGATCTGGCCGGGGTAGGACATTTCCGTCTCGATCTTCTTGGCAATGTCGCGTGAAAGCTGAGCGGAGTGGGCATCCGAAAGGTCTTCGGGTTTGACGATGATGCGGATCTCGCGGCCCGCCTGGATGGCATAGGATTTTTCGACGCCCTTGAAGGAATTCGCGGCTGTCTCTAACTGCTCAAGCCGCTTGAGGTAGCTCTCGAGCGTCTCGCGCCGCACACCCGGCCTTCCCGCCGAGAGCGCGTCAGCCGCCGACACCAGCACGGACTCCACGCAGTTCGGCTCGCCGTCGCCATGGTGGGTCATGATCGCGTTGATCACCTTGGGGTTCTCGCCGTATTTCCTGGCCAGATCCCCGCCGATCTGAGGATGGGTCCCCTCAACCTCGTGGTCAATGGCCTTGCCCAGGTCGTGCAGCAAGCCGGCGCGCCGAGCCAGCTTCTGGTCCACACCGCACTCCGCGGCCATGATGCCCGCGAAGTAGGCCACCTCGCGCGAATGCATAAGCACGTTCTGGCCGTAGCTCGTCCGGAACCTGAGCCTCCCAAGAAGCTTGATGATCTCGGGGTGGATATTATGGAGACCGAGGTCCAAGGCCGCCTTCTCGCCCTCTTCCTTCATGGTGATATCAAGGTCTTTCCTGACCTTCTCGGCGATCTCCTCGATCCGGGCCGGGTGGATGCGGCCATCCAGGATCAAACGCTCGATCGTGAGCTTCGCGATCTCCCTCCGGAGCGGGTCGTAGCACGACAGGATCACGGCGCCCGGCGTATCGTCTATGATCAGGTCGATGCCGGTCGCGGCCTCGAGCGCGCGAATGTTTCTGCCCTCGCGGCCGATGATTCTGCCCTTCATTTCATCATTGGGAAGACTGACTGCCGAGACCGTGGCTTCCGCCACATAGTCGCTGGCATACCGCTGGATGGCCAGGCTCATGATGTTCTTGGATTTTTTGTCCGCCTCTTCCCTGGCCTCGTCCTCTATCCGCTTTATGGTTTTGGCCGCCTCATACTTTGCCTCGTCTTCCATGGAAACCATAAGCTGACGCTTGGCCTCCTCGGCGGTCATGTTCGCGATCTTCTCGAGCAGTTGACGCTGCTCGCCGAGCCCCTTCTCGAAGCGCTCTTCCTTTTCCTGCGCGATCTTCTCCTTCGCCGTCAACTCCCGCTCGCGCCGCGCTACCTCGGATTCCCGCTTCTCGATAAGGACGATCTTCTTGTCAAGGCCCTCCTCCTTCTGGGTAAGCCGCCGCTCCTGGTTCTGTATCTCCTGGCGCTTGTCGCGGTTCTCCTTCTCGAAATCAGACCGCGCCTGGTAGAATTTGTCCTTGGCCTCGAGCACCGCCTCCTTACGCTTGGTCTCCGCTTCGCGCCCGGCATTGACAATGATCCGCGCCGCTTCCGCTTCCGCTTCCTTGATCTTGCCCGCGGCGGACTTTCCCTTGATCAGCAGACCCGCGCCGAAACCCATGGCAAGCCCTATAACCAACACCACAATATATTCAATCATGCTCTTTTTCCTCCTGGTATCTCTTCTTCAGCCCGGCAAGGCGTTCCTTGATCCTTTTTTCTTCGCCCTGGTCCGAGGGCCGGTAATACTCCCGCGTCCGCGGGAGGTGGTTTTGGGCCGTATAGTGGCCCGGAGAATCATGCGGCATGGGCTTGTTTTTTGATATTGTTGAAATCCAGGGTTCTTACTGCGGGAGGGCTTACACGGGACCTGTGGTAGTGAGGAGAACGGATTGTTCCCGATCAGGGTAAAAGGAAACCCGGGGTTTGAGCGGATATCCGGGAAGCGGCTGACTTTCCAGGAGATTGCGCAATACAACGCCGGCGGATGACCGCCGCGCGCATTGTCTCCGGAACGTCTGTTCCCGGTGTTTCCGTTCGGTGAATATATGTATGCATGAAAATCCCCATGGTCTCACTTATGCTACCGTGCCGGAAAACAATCTTTGTGCGGAACCGAGAAAAAACTCGTTTTTGAGGATTCGTGTTGTCCTGCTGTCCCGGTGAACCGCCGTTTCTTGAACACTATCACAAGCGCCGGAGCCGTGCTGCCCGCTCCTTTCGAACTTGCGCTGTTTACACGTTGAAATAAGAATGAATACGTGAGCCGCGTTTATCGGAATAGTTAAAAATCCCCCGCTTTTGCCGTGTGGATAAACTTGATTCCTGGTATTGACCAGGTGGGCGCCGTATTGGAAAGTTTAGGCTTCCCAGTCTTATCTGGGCATGCACACCCTTTCCAGGGATAGCTCCCGTTATTTTTTGTTCACGAGGAACAAGTTACATCATCACGGGCAAAACAGGGGACATCTTTTTATGTATACTGGTATATACCAGAATCCGCGGAAAATGGCAAGGGGAAAATAACACGTGTTTTATCAGGCGGGGTGAAAAGGATTATATTTCAGGTTATACGTCCCGCGAGTATTTGAACCATAAACCCATGCTTGCTTCCCGCGCGGTTGAGCGCGCCCGAGGCCTAAAAGGCGTACTTCACCAATTTCTGCAGCGCCTCGACGTGCAGGAGTTCCGAAGGAATGATGCGAAGCTCCATTTCTTCACCGGTTTGCTCATGCGGGGTTGTCGGCTGGGCCGTGGCCGCAAAATAGGTCGAGTATCTTCTTCCGAGTTCGGGCTCCGCTTGAAAGAGAGCGTCCTGAATGAGCCCGACCATTCGCTGCGCCTTCATCCTCTCCGCGACGTCCCCCCCCCTCGCGCCGTGTGAAGGGAAACGGGCAATGATCAGTACCAGGCTGATATCGGACCTCGTATGGCTTTCCTGCATGAGCGACAAAAAGAAGCGGGCGAGCTTCCGCACCTCGACCCGCGCCGAGGCCTTCAGGGCGCCGCCCCCGTTAAACAGCAGCGACGGTTCCATGACGATGGAGCTTGGCCTGATTTTAAGGCCCTTGATTGATTCAGCTCCAAACTCTCTCACAAAGGTTTTTTTAATGTTCTTGGTAAACTCGTTTCTGGGCTGGGACATGGCAAGGGCGGGCTCCAGATAACGCTGGATCTTGACTGCCCGGTAATAGAGGAGAGCGCTCAAGAGCACCAGACCGATGAGCGTGAGGCTGAGGACCGGGCCGGCCGGCGGCATGTATTTCCACAGGGCTTTGCCGTTCATGGAGCGCTTTCCTCCAGGCGGTTTAGTTTTTTCATCGCTGCCGTGAAGTCAGCCTCGGAAAGGTTTGCCGGTGAATGGATGGCCTTGTTGCGCACATACATCAAATCGTAGAACAGGCCTATTCCGGAGTGGCCGACGCGGCGGCCCTGTTCCATCTCCTTCAATCCATCGGAAAGCGTCGAGAACGTACGGCCCATGACGGCGGTCGTGAAGGCCCTCAACCGGTTTTCAAGATGATATCCCAACAGGAGAGAGGCCACGATATTCTCTCCGGACCGGTAATATCCCAGGACCTGCTCGACCGATACTCCTCCTTTGACGAGGTTGATGTTCTCCGTGGACTCTGTTTCACCGGGGACCAGACGCTGAATCTTCTGATAGACTTCCACGCATTTGTCAAGCATGTCCTTTTCAAGATAGGATTCAGCGAGGAGAAACAGATCCCGAAGGCTGTCCGCGCCCTCCCGCTGCCGTATGGCAAAAGCATAGGCGCGCCGTATGGCCTCTGTTTTGTCGTCCTTCTTGTCGAGCACGTCGAAATGTCTGGCCCAACGCTTGCCCTTCAGCACGTTGTCTTTCGTGAAGCGGAAGAGGCGTTCCGAGACCTCGCTCTTGTCGAGCTTGCCGCTGATGACGATGATGTTCAGCGCCGGATGGGTCTCAAAGAGTTCCGGTAAAATGTCGAGGCCTTCGTTCATCCGGTCGAACTCGATATCGAGCGTCATGAGGTCGAATTGCTGCGAGGTGAGGAGCCGCAGGGCCTCCCGGACGCTGACCGCCTCGTGGAACCGAAGATCAACATCCTCCCCCTGGAGCGCCCGTTTTATTTCGAGCTTCAGGAGCTCCCGATCCTCAATATCGTCGTCGGCGATCAGCGCCTTAAACATGCTGCGCCTCCTCGACAAAGGGTAGCTTGATGATTACTTCCGTGCCGATACCCGGCGCCGTATATTCCTTGCCGATCCTGATCTTTCCAGCATGGAGACCGATGACGTATTTGGCATAGTAGAGCCCCTGCCCCCACCCCTCACCGGTCGTCCTCCCCTTGTAAAAACAAAGGTCCGCCTGCTGCTCATCCATTCCTTTTCCCTCGTCCCTGAAGAAAATGGCCATGTAGCGCCTGTCGCCATCCTGGTCCAGGGAACAGGACACCCTGACGCGCGCGCGCGCCTGGTCCGGCTTCTTGTACTTGACGGCATTGTCGATCAGATTCTCGAAGACGGTCTTGAGCAGAGGCGGGGAGGCGTAGATCATGGACGTCAAGGCGCTCTTCTGGAGCGACATGTCCACAAGGTCGGCATAGTGCGTTGCGAGGCCTTCCATAAGCGCCCGAAGATCGACGCGCTCGAACTCGACAAGACCCGCTTCGCGCCCATCCGAGATCTTTTTAAAGATATCGATGTCGGCAAACAGCTTGTCTAAATTGTCGTCGATGCGCTCTTGCGCCTCCCGCGGAAGCGCGGGGAGCAGGTCGATCCTGCGCTTTATCCTTCCGAGGTTGTTTTTGAATTCATGGCTGATGGTGGCCGATATATAGCGGATGAACTCGTTTCGACGGGCGATTTCCTGGTTTTTCAGCGTGAGAAGCATATTCTCGCGCGCCCTCCGCTGTTTTTGCTGATAGACGACGGACAGGTATATGCTGAGGGCGGCAAAGGAAGCGATCATGACCACAAAGGAGTAGTGCGCGACCCTCCTGGACGCGTCAAGCAGCTCCTGTAAAATGGAAAGACGCTTGTCTATGCTGCCCTCCTGAGGGGGTGTGTACAGTCCCTTCCACGGCATCAGCCACAGCTCAAGACGTTCAAAGGGGGGGAAGAACCGGTCCGTGTAGACCATGCCCAGGACGATCCAGATGAAAACCATAAGGGTCGTCAGCGCCAGGACCCTTATCCGGTGAGAAATGAAGGAATCAAGCATACGCATAATTTATTACAAACGGCCTGTTATTACAACAAAAAAAGGAGACCATGCGCGCCGCGTCGAGCGTCTTTCGCGTTTCGCGGATCGTCTCTGCCGGAGTGCCGAACAAAAGAACCATTTGCGCGCTTAAACTTCAGATGAATGAATAGCTTGCCATTTGCCGCCATTGGCACTATTATTATAGTACAGGAGAAAACATGCTCATTGAAGACATCATTCTTACAGCGCTTATTCTTTTTGCTGCGCTGCTTTATTCCTCGGTAGGCCATGGGGGGGCATCCGGCTATCTCGCCGCAATGGCGCTCGTAGGGGTATCAGCGGCCGTGATGAAGCCAACCGCGTTAACGTTAAACATCCTGGTCGCCGTCATCGCGACGGCCAAGTATTACCGTGTGGGTGCGTTTTCCTGGCACTTGTTCTGGCCATTTGCGCTTGCATCCACTCCCTTTGCTTACCTTGGCGGCACGCTGACATTGCCGGGGCACATTTACAAGCCATTGGTCGGCACTGTCCTCATATACGCCGCATGGCGTTCGTTCCGCACGGCACATCAGCCGGCTCAAGCCGCAACTGCGCGCCCCCCCATGTCTATGCTGCTGTTGGCCGGCGCCGCCATGGGTTTTCTTTCCGGTCTTACCGGCGTTGGGGGCGGCATATTTCTGAGTCCTCTCCTTCTTTTCTTCCGATGGGCGGAGGTAAAAGTTATTTCAGGCATAGCCGCCGCATTTATTCTCGTCAATTCTGTTGCCGGGCTGCTTGGCGTTATTGCTTCTGCTTCTGCTCCGGCTTTACCTTCCGCATTGCCATATTGGGCGGTCGCTGCCGTCGTGGGTGGTTTTATCGGCGCGGAATATGGCAGCAAGCGCCTGGGTAACCCGACAATCCAAAAGCTTCTTGCCGCGGTGCTCGTGGTCGCTGGCGCGAAAATGATCGCTACGGCCTGACAATTCGCTCAAGACCAATGCCCGGCTTTACTGCCGCAGTAAGCGCTTTTCTCTCTTCATCCATCGGTTCTTCCTTTACATTCAGTCCTCGATATGCTAAAAATTCCTCATGAAATCGCACCCGGTAATGGCAGGATGCCTGCTCGTCCTGCTGCTCATCTCCTCCGCCTACCCGGCCCCTTCACCCTACCATGGGTTGATGATAACCCGCATCGAGCTCAAGGATGAACAGGGAAACCCCTGGCCAAAACCCGAGCAAGCGCTTCCGCTCATCGCGGTGAAGCCAGGAGATCGTTTCACCGGCGCCGCGATCCGGGAAGGGCTCGCGGCGCTCTTTCTGAAAGGGCTCTTCACGGATATCCGGGTTGAGGCCTTCCCCGACAATGGCGGTGTGCGGCTCGAATATGTCCTGGCGCGGAGAACGATCGTGGATGAGCTCGTTATCCATGGCAACAGCGCCATCTCCACGAACACGATCAGGGATGCGCTCGCCGCTCTCGAAGGAAAAGAACCGCGAGAAGAGAAGCTTTCCTCGCTCAGGGCCGACCTCCTTGCCCTCTACCAGGCAGAGGGCTTTTATGACGCGGCCGTGACCTTCCGCACCGAGCCCCTCAAAGAATCGCACCGCGTTGCCCTCCATGCCGATATCCGGGAGTCAGCGCCGACGCTCATTGAAGAGATCGCCTTTTCCGGTAATACCGTGTTCAAGGATAAAGTTCTCCTCAGTGTCTTGAAAAACAAAAAAGGAAAGTTATTAAAACGCGACCTTCTCATGGACACGGACAGGGAAACGATTCTCGGGAAATATGGAGACGCGGGGTATCCGGCGGCACGGCTCGGACCGGTGAACATCAGGTTCAAAGACAGCAAGGCATCCGTGCATATCCAGGTGAACGAGGGTCCGCGCGTCATTGTCAGGTTCAGCGGCAACCGCGCGTTCGGATCCGATACGCTTGCAAAAGCCCTCCTGATCTGGTCGGAACGTGACGTCTCGGACTCCATTATCGACAGCGGCATGGATAAAATAAAAACAATGTACCGGGAAAAGGGCTATGCCGATGTGGCAGTGGACGTAAAAAAGACGGAGACGCCGGCCCGGCTCGACCTGGAATTCACGGTTCAGGAAGGGCCGCGGGTGACGGTGAAGGAAATCACGGTCCAGGGAAACACCGTGTTTACCACCAAAGACATCAAGAAGCGGATGGCCCTGCGGGAGTCCGGTTGGTTCACCTCACCGCCCTTCCGGGAAGACCTCCTGGATAAGGACATCGACTATCTCCACGACCAATACCTTGATGCCGGCTATTTGTCCGCGCGCGTAAGGAAGAGCGTTGTCATGACAAGCGACAAAAGCGCGGCCGTGGTGGCGATTGAGCTGGTCGAAGGACCACGGACCATGACGGGCGGCATATCCTTCGAAGGCAATAGGGCGCTCTCGTCAACAGAGCTCCTGTCCACGGTAAACCTGAAACAGGGTGCGCCTTTCAGTGAACGGCTTATTGATGAAAACCGGTACCGCATCCTTTCGACCTACACGAACAAAGGATATCTCCATGCCCGGGTGGCCGTGGAAAAAAACACCCGTGACAACACGGTGGACATTCTCTACCGGATCACCGAGGACCTGTTGGTCTCGATAGGCAGGATCATCCTCCGGGGGAACGAACGGACTAAGGACGAGGTGATCATACGCGAGCTCCTCGTGAAGCCGGGAGATTTCTACGACTATGGGGCTCTCCTCGCGAGCCAGCAGCGGATCTACCGTCTCGGCTATTTCCGGGTGGCCAGGTTCGAGCCCGTGCATCCCGGTGAGAAGGAATACGTCAAGGACATGCTCTTCACCGTGGAAGAGCGGCCCGCGGGGGCCGTGGAGCTCGGGGTGGGATACGGCGACCTGGACCGGCTCCGGGGTTTCGTGGAGGTCTCGCACCGGAACCTCTGGGGCTCGGCGCGGTACTCGAGCCTTCGGTACGAGGAAAGCGCTATTCTCAGACGGGCAATCTTCAACTTTCAGGAGCCCTGGTTCCTGGGCCGCAAACTCGAGAACAAATTCAGCCTCCTGTGGTCGGATTCCGAGAAGCTGAACTCCGACACCCGCGAGCTCTATTATAAAACGCGCAAGACCGTGGCCTCCTTTGGCGTGGAAAAGTCTTATGAAAACCTGAAACCCTCCCTGACGTACCAGTTTGAGAATGTCGTCAACTACAATGTGAAACCCGAGACTCAACTGACCCCCGAGGACAGCGGCAGGGTACTCGTAAGCAGTCTGATCCCCGCCTTAGTTTGGGACCTTCGCGACGATGTGTTCAACCCAAGGAACGGGGCGCTTTACGGCATCATCCTGAAAGCGGCGCTGCGGGAGCTGGGCTCGGAAGCGGACTTCGCAAAGCTTACGGTCCAGGGCAGTTGGTTCCTGCCCGTAGAGACGGCTGTCCTGGCATTGTCCGCGCGCGCGGGAACGGCCTGGCCGTTTCGCAACACGCCCGAGCTCCCGCTCCACGAGCGGTTCACGGTGGGCGGCGGCACAACGGTGCGGGGCTTTCGACAGGACGCCGTCGGACCGACCGTGGTGGGACCGGACGGAGAGCCGATTCCGACGGGAGGATCGAGCATGATGATACTGAACCTGGAACTCCGGGTGAATCCCGGTGAGGGATTGGGCGTCGTCCTTTTTTGCGATGCCGGCAATGTGTGGCCGGGCAACGAGCTTAACGGAAGGGACCTCCGTTCTTCCTGCGGCGCGGGACTCCGCTACGGAACACCCATCGGCCCCCTCCGGGTCGACTATGGCCAAAAAATACAACGGCTTCCCGGTGAAAGTCCGGGTGAACTCCATTTCAATATCGGCAATACGTTTTAAAAATAGTTCAGAGTAAAAACAGTTCAGAGTTCAAAGTTCAGAGTTCAGAGTAAAATCATTCGAGTAGAAATCCTTACTTGCTATATTCTGTATTCTGTATTTTGAACTTTGAACTTTGAACTTTGAATTCTGAATTCTGAACTTTGAACTTTGAACTTTGAACTCTGAACTCTGAATTCTGAAAGGAGAAATAGTGGACTATCTCACCGGCATCAAGGGGAATCTAACGCGCGGGGCGCGTTTCCGGGCAGCAACGGCAACGGCGCTCGCTTTTTTCCTCATGTTTTCGTCCGCGGTCCACGCGGAGCTTGTGGACCGCATCGTTGCTACGGTCAACGCCGAGGTCATCACCGCAAGCGAGCTCGGCAACTCAACAGCCCTCAACCTGCGGCTCGGCAACACCGAGAGAGACCGGAGCGCGCTGGAGGCGGAAACCCTCGACGGCCTCATCACCCGGCGGCTGCTCATACAGGAGGCGCGCCGGCTCAGGTTCGTCGAAGTGTCCGACCTGGAGCTCAGCGCCGAGCTCGAGAAGCTCAGGAAGCGGTTCGCTTCCGACAAGGCTTTCAACGATTTTCCCGCGGGACGGGACATGACCCCTCAGGAGCTTGCCCGTATGGTGAGGGAGCGGCTTGTGGTTGAGCGGTTTGTGGAAAAGAAGGTGGGTCTGTTCGTGAGAGTGAGCAGAGAAGAGGCGCAGAGCTATTTCAACGAGCACGCCCCGGAGTTCAAGGGCAAGCGTTTCCAGGACGTCCAGAAAATGATACTCGCGCTTCTGACGGAACAAAAGCTCGGGCAACAGCTTGACCAGTACCTGGCGGAACTCCGCGGCAAGGCCGACATCCGGATCAGCTTACACCGGCACAGCGGCGCTGGTCCCGCGGCGGACCGTTGAACGCGCTGTTTTTACAGGATGACGTGTTGACAGGACGACAATCACTATGCTATGGTACGAGCATTGAAAGAGGAGGCGACAATGGCATATAATCGATTACTAATTTTTATCCTGATAACCATGCTGAGCATGACCGCTGCGCCGGCATTCCCGGCGGACGAGCTCTTCGACACCGTGGCGGCGGCAAAACACCTGGAGCAGGGCATTTCCTATTTGAAGTCGAAGGATTTTGACGCGGCCATCAACGAATTCGAGGAATCCGCCGGAATCCATCCCGAAGCTGAAGCCTACTATTATCTCGGGTACGCCTACTATTTGAAAGGCAGAAAAAACGACGGAAAGAGCCGGCAAAAGTCTCTGGAGAATTTTGAAAAAGCGTACGAGCTGGATCCGAACTTCTCTCCGACACGCTATAAGCCGTCCGAACCAGCGCCGCAGTTGCCGAGCAATCCGTCCACAACGGAAGTACCCGCCTCGCCGCTGCCTCCGGCTCGGGAGCAGCCGAAACCATAAACGTCAAGGACATCGTCCCGGTTCAGCCCGCATGATTCCGACGCCTGCTAGGAAATGCACACTGCCGACCGGTCGGTACTTCCAGATAACAGCATTGAGTAAAAAAGGCGGGAACGCTACAGGTCCCTCTTCTGGGGGAGCGACAGGATATTTGCCTTGCCCCTGGTCTTTTTATCGATGAACATCCTGATCGGCGTATAGTCATGCTGCTGGAGGCTGCTTAAGATCCTGAGCGCCTCTCCCTCCGAAACATCATCAGGGGAGATCGATGAGAGCTCAGGCACAAGATAGGCGCGCGAACTGTCTATGTAGGTCGTAAGCTGGTTGTAAAATTCCCGTTGACACCGGCCGATATACCCGCCGCCGATCATCACCTTGCCATCCTTGACCGTCTGGAGGAACTGGTAGAGGTTGACCATTTCGCTCATCGGCAGGCTGCCGCTGCTCGATGTTTCAGAAAGGACATAATAGACCGACTTGGCCCCCGCTGTCACGGTATTCAGGTAGGACACATAGGACAACGGGGAGATGCTGTCATCGGCATAATTACCAGGGACCACGAGGATCACGATCTTCCCCGCCCCAGCCTGGGCCGCGATCATTTTCGCCTCATTGTCGAACTGCATCTTGAGCAGGCTGGAGGTGGCGTCTGAATATTTTTTCTTGTTTAAATCCCGGAAAAAGATGGAATAGGCGGGATGGACCATAATAAAGACATCGCTCGACACGGAATGGGGCTTGGCCGAAGCGGTGAGCTTTCGGGGCATGAACGCTTCGTTGGCCTGTGGGTATCCGCCGAGAATATCTAAATTATGCCCGGAGGCAGATCCCGGTTGATCTACCGTTGCGCATCCGGAAAGCGCCAGGGAAACCACAAGAACCGCGGAACAAAGGATGGTATACGGAATTTTATTTTTCACTATGCGCCTCAGCAACCAAAAACTTGATTTTCTCGCCTGCTTTTTTCTGTTTGACAATACTGTTTGACAATACTTTTAATTTATATGCGAAATCACTGCCTACTTTAGCAAATATATTATTGTTATTTTTCAACAAGTTAATTTAATTTATGAGTTATTAATCATACATGCAGAGCATAAACGCTCGCCCAGTGAGTACTATTACACTCTCTAAACAGAAGGATCTGCTCAGGACGGTCAGGACACAAGGTTTGTGATTTGTGATTTGACCTGAGAAGTTGCCTCAGAAAATACCGGACCAGACCTTGATGGCCGTTCCGCAGATGATTGCCGCAAGCAGCCACCGGAGAAACTGCGTTTTCGTCTTCTTGCCGACGATGCTGCCCAGCCTTGCAGCGGGGATTGCGCCGACAAGGAGCGGCAGCGCCATGAGAAACGGCACCTGGCCGGTAGCGGCCTTTCCAATCAACCCCGCCGAGGAGGAAAAGAGCCCGATCGCGAGCGTGCTTCCGAGGGTCACCCTCAGCGGGATATTCAGGACATACAACAGTGTCGGAATAAGGATGAACGCGCCGCCCTGCCCTACCAGTCCGATGAAAAAGCCGAGGACGACGCCGATCACGACCGCGGTGGTTTTGTGATAGTCCACTTTATCCTCGGTCAGATCATCTCGCGCGTAACTTCGCGGTATGAGTATCATCACGGCGGCGATAAACGCCAGTGACCCGAAGACCATGAGCAAAGGCCCGTCCGGCACGTTCTTTGAAACCAGCGACCCGAGAAGCGACGACAGAAACATTGAAAACCCGAACGTAACGACAAGGGATTTATTCACCAGCGCATTCTTGCGGTAATAAACCATCGCCGCAAGGGCGGAGAAAAAACCCTGGACCATCGTGAGGCCGGTGATGCTCTTAATATCGATCCCGCTCAAGCCCAGAAGCGGCGGCACGTAGAGCAGCAGCGGGAACATGACGATGCCGCCCCCGATCCCGAGCAGCCCGGAAAGAAATCCGACGAACGCGCCGACGAGGAGCAGAAACAGGTAAAAGGCGGCGTCCATTTATCGCTCCACGAAAATCCGCTTCGTTCCTTTTTCAGCCGCCTCCAGCACGTCGCCGATATGGGCCGCCAGGATATTCTCCTTCCGAAGCGCCGCGACGAGCCGGTCTTTTTTGTCCTTCGGCACAAATACAAGGAGACCGCCCGAGGTTTGCGCGTCGTTCATCAGGACCCGGTCGGTCGTGGAAACATCACTGCTCCATTCCACGAAAGGCTCATAATTTTTCTGATTGGCCCTTGTGCCTCCCGGTATCATACCCCTGTCGGCGAGCGTCACCGCCTCCTCGAAAACAGGGACCTGACGCGCATGGAGTCTGGCTGAGCACATGCTCGCCGTGAGCACTTCGTTCAGATGTCCGATAAGACCGAATCCCGTAATGTCGGTAGCGGTACTGACGCCCACTTCGAGCATGAGCTCGCCCGCCCGTTTATTGAGCGTTGCCATTGATTTGGTGAACGCTTCCGCCGTCGCCGCGCCGCACCTTCCGGCTTTGATCCCCGTTGAGATCACGCCCGTGCCGATCGGCTTGGTGAGGATCAGGGCATCGCCCGGTTTCGCTTTTGCATTGTCTAATATTTTATCGGGATGGATGGAACCCAGCACGGCGTATCCGAATTTCGGCTCTTTATCCTTGATGGTATGACCGCCGATAATGGCCACCCCGGCCTCGGTCATCTTATCGATGCCGCCCCGCATGATCCGCTTGTTGATTTCGTAAAAGTCGGCGCCGCTCGGGAGCGCCGCGAGGTTCAAGGCAACCAGCGGCTTGCCGCCCATTGCGTAAACGTCCGACAGCGAATTGGCCGCCGCGATGGCGCCGAACCAGTAGGGGTCATCGACGATGGGCGTGAAGAAATCGGCGGTAAAGACCATGGCAAGGTCGTCCGTAACACGGTACACACCGGCATCGTCGGCGTTCGAAGGGCCGACGAGCACGTTCGGGTCCATGATTTTCGGCAATTGTCCCAGAACCTGGGACAGTTCAGCGAAGCTGAACTTTGCCGCTCAGCCGGCGCAGCTGGAAAGTTGTGTAAGTTTTATATCCATAGTTATTGAATATTGAATAATATTGTTTTTTGCGTAAATGTCAATGAATTCTTTGGATAGATTCAGCGGATTTTCAGCCTTTGAAGAAGTCCCTCTGAAACATAAAAACCCTTGTTTTTTAACTCGACAGCCTTTTGATATGCGCTTTTAATCAGCCCCATCTCCTGCGCCTTAAGCAAGATGCCGATAGTGCCGGTCACCTTCAGTTTAAGCGTTTCCGCTGTCTTCCTCGCCGTCAGATCATCAATTACCACTGTTATTGCGCCGGACTCATAAGCCAGGGCTATTACCTCGGACTCGCCCTGGCCAAGGCTGGAGTTTTTCTTCAGCAGATTGACCATCGGGCTTTTGACCTGCTTCACGATGACGCACTTGATGGAGAGAGGGCCGAACTCGTCAATGACCGCTTCCGGAAGAATGATTTCATCATACAGCTTGCACAGCAGACCGAGAAGATGAATTTTATCCAGGGCAATCAAAACTGAAGTATCGACAATAGCGGTCTTAAGCATTTCTCAGTTCTTTGGCAAGATCAAGCTCGACGAATTTAATAGGCGCAACGCCCCTGTGCAACAGAATCTCGGAAAAGGCCTTCTCTGAATACCCTGCTATTTCCGCGGCCTTGC
>JANONA010000328.1:0-3716 GCA_031420575.1 Nitrospirota bacterium
ACTACTCTCCGCAGGCTTCGCATCGCCGGTTCCGGCCTTCTTTCCCGCGTCGCAGGAGGCCAGAACGAACAGGGATATGGATATGATTGTGATAAGAAGGTTTCGCATAGGGATTGTTTGTAGGGGCGGGTTTCGTTTCACTCTACCCGACCTGCCAAACTGAAGCGGCTGTTCATATTTTTGGCCTAATTATTAAACGACATCGCCCCCTGCCTTATAAACTAATTACCTCTACTTCCAATTTTTCTTTCACGATATGTGTGGTTTCAAGCAACTGATCAATACCGTCAAGAATTTTGACATGAAAGTATCGTTCTCCACATTCAGAACAAACTTCAGCTTCGACATTTTCTACAATATATAGTTTTCCATGAAGCCAGTGCTGCCTTTTAACGTTCTTTTTTACTGTCTGTCCTCCACAAAATTCACAAGTCATATTTCCTCCGTTAAGGCATATGCTGTCTCCTGTCTCCTGTCTCCTGACTCCTGCCTTCGATTCCATCAATACTGATACAGCACCTGGAGCTTCGCCCTTTCCTGGCGGTTGGCGCTGTTCTCCGTCAGCATCTCAATGGTGTACAGGTTCGGAACGCCGGCCACCTGTATCACGCCTTCCGTGCCGGCCACCACCCCGCTCCCTCTGAGCTTCGTAGACTCGCCTACCACGCTGCCCGATACCGTGTCCACGATCTTGGCGTACACGTTATAGCGCGGGTTCGTGCCGAGCTCGAACCTCATGTCATACGTAGTGAGATCGGCGGGATTAATAGTGAGGCTGGCGTTGCAACCAATCCACTCTGTGCGGGACGTTATGAGCTTTGTGTGAAACCCGGGAAAGGTGCTGACACTATTGTCGGTGCATGCGTCCTGCGGTGGGATTACCGCATTGAGGGGCGGGGTCAAACTGTTCAACGCGGTTATAAAATTAATTCTTTCAGAAGGAGGCCGGTCTTTCATGGCAACAATCTGTAAAACAATGTCTTTTCCTCCCAGGCCTGCCTCGAGCGCGGTTTTGTACCGTTTCTGCATGCCTGACACCTGCACCCCGCTGGTTATCATGTAGATCAGCGTGGTCATAAGACCAAGTCCGATCGCGGACAGCACCAGCACCATCACAAGGGCGATGCCTTTTTGATTGCGGAGTGTAAATCTATGATTGCTGATATTTTTCATTTTTATCGTCCTTTATCTTAACTCCAGAAAACAGAGGACAGACAATAGGCAACAGACTTTGATTCAGTCTGACTTCTGACTTCTGACTTCTGAATTCTGTCCTCTTCCTACCTAAGGTTCTTCGGCTTCACAACGAGCGTATACAGCTTCCACCGGTAGTTCCTGTTCGTGCCTATGTTGAATAACCGACCCCCTGTGCATACGCCCCCCACGACCTCTCCTACGCAAATATCATTGACCGGATGCGTATAGCTCCTGTCCATCTGGCCTTCATGCGCGAGAATATACACCCGCACCTCTTTCACCTGGTTGCGTGTCTGCTCCGCGGTAAGCGGCGCGACTGATAGATCGTCAGTAACGGTGATAATTCCATCCCCATTGCGGTCCAGCCGGAACACCACCTGCATGTCCGCAACGCAGTCGAGAAGCGGCAGGTTGTCTCGTCTGGCCCCATCGTTATGGCTGATGACTTTTTTGGAAAACACGCTCGTGTTCGGCGCGCACCTTGTCGGAACCGTGGTTGACGTGCGGCTGACGATATAATAATCCGCCCGGTTAAATGGCATTCTAAGGTCCGTATCCGGATCAATTCCGTATATTAAATTATACCCGCTGCCGCTCGGCGCGAAGCTCCCGGCCGTCGCCGTGGCGAACATCGCGCGCCATGGATATGGGTCTATGCTGCTTCTTGCCAGGTTTCTCCGGTTCGCGTCCGTGGTGCCCGGCTCAATGACTATGACACGGTCCGTATTTACTAAGTTTTCCCCGGCCACGTCCCACGTCTTTATGCCGGCCGAAGACAGATAGGTCCAATTTTGGGCGGCGTTGCTCCTTGCCACGTTGGTAGCCTTGATGATCAGCACGTCCGAACCATTCGGCGATCCCCCCATCCCGCTCCACCCCGCGCCGCTCCCTGCCACAAACGCCCTGGGCGGATTGCCTGGCGAATCATTGGAGGGGAAATCAGTATACGTGGTAGTTGCGGCGGCTTCCAGATACGCTACCGTGGCCGGTATCCGCCACGGCAGACCAAAACCCGCGTTTTCCAGATCCTGCCTCAGGAGCTCGAGGCCCACGATCCCTTCGATGCTGGTCTCCGCGATCCGAGACTGCTGCTTGAACTGGGTCAGCACCCCCGTGAACATCTGAGTGATGCCCGCGAGGACTAATCCGAGAATGGTCATTGTTATCAAAAGCTCGATTAGCGTAAACCCTGACTCGCGCCTCATGATTGACTCCTCAGAACGGTCGTGATGCTGTGGGTATAGGGTACGCTCTTATAGATCCAAGTCACCGTCACACTCACCTGCTTGGTGTCCAGATTGATGTCCGTCACGGTCCTTCTCAGCCCAAATGAGAAAGATGCGGCCCTGATATTCCGCGTTATCGGCGCATCCGCTTCGCCGGTTGGGACCGTAGGAGTGAGATCGTCAAATTGAAGATTTCTGAACTCATTCATCCTCAGCTCCGCAATGCTCACCGCCTCGTCCCGGAGGGAATTGACTAAGTTCGTCTGTATGGCGAGGAGCGAGGTCTGCATCATGGCAAGGGAGGTGATGAGCAGCAGCATCAGCGCGATCAGCATCTCTATCAGGGTCATGCCCTTGTTGTTCAGCTTACCTGGGATTGCAAACTTGTCCATTTAATTTCCCCATTCTAATCCTGGTCGTAAACAGCGTAATGCAGTCGAATGCGGCGTCAACGCCGATTGCGGTGAACTGGAGCGTAGCGTTGAGCGTAGGGTTCGATGAAACAAGCCCTCTTGTATTCATGGTAACCGTGATGGCCCCTCCGTCTAACGGATACCTGAGTTGCTTGGTCGAGCGCGTGGTATCGCCAGGATCCGGGTCTGGAGCGCCGTCTTCATCCGTGTCCTCGACCACGCGGTAGCTGTAGCCGTTCGCGGCAACAACCACTAAATAGGCCATGTTCTTCTGCATTGCCTGTACGCGCGCGTTCATGAGGTCAACGTACATCTCCCTCGTCTGGGTCTCAAGGCGGTACTTGTTCATCCAGGTCGAATAAGCAATCCCGGCAATGCCCATCAAAATACCCATGATGACAATGACAACCAGGAGCTCAATTATGCTAAAGCCGTTTTTTTTCATCTCTTTTTCCTGACTCCTGTCTCCTGACTACCGTCTACTGTCTACCGCCCTTCTCACCTCTCCTTAATATGCAATGTCTTGTTCACCGCGCTCCTCGGCGATATGAGTCCGCCGCCGGACGTGGGGGGCGCACCGGGGTCAGCCATGGCCGCCTTCCTGCCGCCCTTCTCGGTAAACGCGCCCGCAAGGTTCACCTGCGCGATCTGGCCGGTCGAGAGCTGGATCACGATCGTACCCGTGAGCAGATTCCCGCAGGCGCCTCCGGTATCGTATTTCATGCACCAGAAGAAGGTCCTGCCGGTAAGGGCGCAGGGGTCATCATAGGGTTTGTACGTGGTAAATAACACCATGCCCATTGTGCTTGCCGAGGGGTCGGTGATATTGCGCTCCGCGTCGTACGCCCTGGGAGTGGCATCAGACGGAGAGAGGTAGTTG
>JANONA010000329.1:0-1954 GCA_031420575.1 Nitrospirota bacterium
ATGAAGAGCATCCAGAGCTTGAGGAGGAAATAAGGATGGAGAAGAAATACTGCGTATATATCTGTAAGGGATGCGGCATCAAAGAAGCGATGGACGTTGACAAGCTCTCCGGCGCAGCCAAGAAGGTACAGAATTTCAAGACCCACGACATCCTGTGCAGCCCTGAAGGGGTGCGGTTGATAAAGGACGATATGGCGAAGGACGGCATCAACACGATCATCATCGCCGCCTGCTCGCCCCGCGTCAAATACGAAGAATTCGATTTCCCCGGCGCTATCGTTGAGCGCGTGAACATCCGCGAGTTCGTGGCCTGGACCATGGAGCCGAACACGGACGCCACGAACGATGCCGCCTACGACTACCTCACCATGGGCATCGTAAAGACCCAGAAAGGCGAGCTGCCGGAGCCGAATATCCTCCCGGATCTGAGCAAAACGATCCTGGTTATCGGCGGCGGCATCGCGGGCATGAGCGCGGCGCTTTCCGCCGCGGGCGCGGGTGAGAAAGTCGTATTGGTGGAAAAGGAAGCCCAGCTCGGCGGGTTCGTGAACAAGCTTTACAAGAAGATCCCGGCAGGCTCCTACTTCAATAAGCCGCTCATCGTTGACACGGACATTGCCAAGACCGTGAGCGAAGTGGAGAGCAACCCGTACATCAAAGTATACAAGTCCACGACCGTGTCCAAGACCGACGGACAGCCCGGCTTGTATGATGTAACCTTGTCAAACGGCGAAACCATGAAGATCGGGGCCATTGTCATGGCCTCCGGTTGGAAGCCCTACGATGCGAACAAGCTCGACTATCTCGGCTACGGCAAGATGAAGAACGTGGTCACAAATTTCGAGCTCGAAGAAATTGCAAAGAAGAACAACGGCAAGCTGCTCCGTCCTTCCGACGGCAAGCCAGCGCTGAAGGTCGCCTTTATCCAGTGCGCGGGCCAGCGCGATCAGAATCATCTTCCCTACTGCTCCGGGATGTGCTGCGCGTCCGCGCTTAAGCAGACGCAGTATGTCAGACAGAATTCCGATGCATTGGCCATGGTGTTTTACAAGGACATCAGGACGCCGGGCAGGACCGAGCTTTATTACAAAGAAGCCCAGAACAATCCAGGCGTGATGCTTACCAAGGCCGATGTAACCGGCGTGGCCGATGCCGGGAACGGCAACATGTTCGTCGAGATGGAGAACACTCTCTTCGGCGCTAAGACCGGCGAGAAGGTGAAGGTAGAGGCCGACCTCGTGGTGCTCGCCACGGGCATGGTCCCGACCTCCCGGGCCCCGCAGGAATACGCTGACGGTCTGACCAAGGCGGCGGGCCTCGGCGATGAGGCCAAAAAGAATTATCTCGAGCAGACCCCCAAGCCGGATTACATCCTGAACCTCGGCTACCGTCAGGGCCCGGAAATCCCGACCCTCGAAGGGGCCTCGGGCTTCGCGGATTCAAATTTCATCTGTTTCCAGTACGAGACGCGCAGGACCGGAATCTATGCCGCCGGAGGCGTACACCAGCCCATGAACATGGCCGAGGCCATGGAGGACGGGGCCGGAGCGGCCTTCAAGGCCATCCAGGCCATGGACCACGTGGCCCGGGGTGTCGCGGTTCATCCCCGGTCCTGGGACGTCACGTTCCCTGATCCAATGCTCATCAAATGCACGGCTTGCAAGCGGTGCACGGAAGAATGTCCCTTTGGCGCCATCGAAGAGGATGAGAAGGGCATTCCGAATTACAACATCAACCGCTGCCGCCGCTGCGGAACCTGCATGGGCGCCTGTCCCGAGCGCATCGTGTCCTTCAAGGATTTCAGCGTTGACATCGTCGGCTCCATGCTCAAGGCCATTGACGTGCCGGATGATGAAGATATATTCCGGATCGCCTGCTTAGTGTGCGAGAACGACGCATATCCGGCGCTCGACACCGCGGCCATCAACCGGACGAAGATCGACCCGAGCGTGCG
>JANONA010000330.1:0-5355 GCA_031420575.1 Nitrospirota bacterium
GGGGTCTTCTCGAGCCTCTCGACGTTCAGGGCGGGCAGCACGCAGCGCGTGAAGCCGAGTTTGGCCGCATCCTTGAGCCGCGCCTCGGCCTGGCTGATGGCCCGCACCTCTCCCGCAAGACCCACCTCGCCCATGACCACGGTCTGGGCGTTGATCGGCTTCTCGCGGAAGCTCGACGCCACGGCGGCGATCACGCCGAGGTCGATTGCGGGCTCGTCGATCTTGAGCCCGCCCACGATGTTCACGAACACGTCCATGCCCATGAGGTGCATACCCACGCGCTTCTCGAGCACGGCAAGCAGCAGCGACACGCGGTTAAAATCCACGCCGATACAGGTCCTGCGCGGCATGGCGAGCTTCGACGGCGCGACCAGCGCCTGCAATTCCGCCAGGATCGGCCTTGTGCCTTCGAGGGATGAGACGACAACCGAGCCCGTGGCGTCGGCCGGCCGCTCGGCAAGGAATATCTCGGAGGGGTTGGACACTTCAGCCAAACCGCTCTCCTTCATCTCGAACACGCCGATCTCGTTCGTGGACCCGAAGCGGTTCTTGACCGCCCGCAGGATGCGGAAGGAGTGTCCCTTGTCGCCTTCGAAATAGAGGACCGTATCGACGATGTGCTCAAGCACGCGCGGGCCGGCAATGGCGCCGTCCTTGGTCACGTGGCCTATGAGAAACGTCGGCATGCCCGTGCGTTTGGCATGGATCATGAGTCTGGCTGAAACCTCGCGCACCTGGCCTACGCTGCCCGGCGCGGACGGAAGCTCCGCGGTGAACATGGTCTGCACGGAATCGATGACGAGGACTTGCGGCTGAAGCCCGTCAGCCGCGCGAATGATCTCGTCGAGCTGCGTTTCGGCCAGCACGTAGAGATGCTCGGCCTTGACGCCGAGCCGCTGGGCGCGCATCTTGATCTGCGCCGGCGATTCCTCGCCCGTGACATAGAGCGCCGTGCCCCGAAGCTCCGATACCTGCCTGAGCATCTGGAGCACCAGCGTTGACTTGCCGATGCCCGGGTCGCCGCCGATGAGCACCACGGAGCCGGAAACGATCCCGCCTCCGAGCACGCGGTCGAGTTCCCCGATCTTCGTGACAAAGCGGTCTTCGTCCCTGGACTGGATCTCGCCCAGGAGAAGCGGTTCCGAGCCGCCTGAACGCTTCGCGCTCCCGATGTCCCTGGGTTTCTCCATCAGCTCCTCGACCATGGTGTTCCAGGCGCCGCAGTCGGGGCACTTGCCCATCCAGCGGGGAGACTGGGAACCGCAGGACTGGCAGACGTAGACGGTTTTTGATTTAGCTTTCATCAAGGACGCTTCTCACTCTCAATCCTGAAAGAGTACAAATCCGTTCAAAAGACAAAATTTTTTCATGGTGCGGTCCGTTCGGGGAACGGACCCTACGCCTTTGTAGGGCGCGTTTCCCAAACGCGCCGAACAACCGTACCTACAAATCGCTTGCTCAACCGGCCTTGCGTTCGTAGCGCACAACGTCATAGGGCAAGATGTCCTCGAAGGTCTTTCGCTCTACTTCCACAAAATCGCCGGGGATCTCGGGAAAGAACGCGTCACCGTCAAATTCCTCGTCAATGATCGTAAGATGGATTTTGTCCGCAAGCGGCAGGGCCTCGAGAAAAACCGCTTCGCCGCCGCAGATAAACACCTCGTCAGCGCCTTCAGCCGCCGCGAGCGCCGCCCGCAGATCATTCACCACGATACATCCCGGAGGGGCAAAATCCCGCTGATTCGTGATAACGATGTTCTTCCTTCCGGGCAACGGGCGCCCGATGCTCTCGAAGGTCTTCCGGCCCATGATGAGGGGATGACCCATCGTGAGCTCTTTGAACCGCCTGAGCTCGGAAGGGATATCCCAGGGCATTTCGTTCTCCCGGCCTATCACCCGGTTTTCCGCCATTGCCGCAATAATTGAGATAACCATATGTGCGCTGTTTCCGCATCCTCCTCAAAAAGAATTAACACCGATTGTTCATTACACCATATTTTCAGGGATTCTTCAACTCAATAATCGTGAAGGTCCGCATTTATTTCGACTTCGCGCCAACCGTCCCCTTGAGATATTTCAGCCTCTTTGCCTCCGGAAACCGTTCGATCGCGTACCGTAGCATGGTGCGCGGCATGTTCCGGTAATGCGGCTTCAGGAACCGTTCTTCCGCCGGCAGGTCGCGCTTGCCGATCTCGCGCAGCATCCAGCCAACCGCCTTGTGAAGAAGATCGTGCTCGTCCGCAAGCAGTATCCTGGAAATCCCGAGCGTATCATGGAAATCGTCCCGCTTGATAAAGTGGAATGTCGCCAATATCGCTATCCGGCGTTTCCACAAGTCCTTTGATCGCGCGAGCGCATAGAGCGGCTTTCTGCTCTTGTTTGAAAGGTATGCTCCAACGATGTTCGGGGCCGTCAGGTCCACGAGGTCCCAGTTGTTGATGTATTTTGTGTTCTTGAGGTACAGGCGGTAGCTCTTCTTTTTCAGGGTGTCATCGCCGTTGGCATACGCATGGACCAGCATAAGAAGCGCGAGCAGGCGCTCCTCATGAACGGTTGAGCTCAGCAGCGCCTCAATCTCGCCGAGCGAAACGCCCTGAAATTCCCTCGCCACCTTCCGGATATCCGGGACCACGACCCCGAGAAAAATATCCCCTTCCCCGTATTCCCCCGGCCCGGTCTTGAAGAACCGCTGGAGGATCCTGGCCTTTTCTTCGGTCGCGAACTGTCGCAGGCGTTTTTGGATTTTTTGTGTGGTCATGGAATCGTTTTGAACGGGTATGTATCTCATGCCCGATTCGGCAACTCACCGGTTCCGTTCCTTTACCACCCGTTCCACTTCGCGTTTCGACTCCTTCGCCTTGATTGTTTCCCGCTTGTCGTAGGACTTTTTGCCCTTGGCGAGACCGATCAGCGCCTTGGCCCTGCCGCGCACGAAATATATCTTGAGCGGGATGAGCGTGAACCCCTTCTGTGTCATCTTCCAGGTGAGCTTGCGGATCTCTTCTTTATGAAGCAGGAGTTTGCGCGTCCGGAGCGGCTCATGGTTCATGATGTTGCCCTGGGGATAGGGGCTGATGTGCGCGTTCAGGAGGTACATCTCCTCGTTCTTGACGATGGCGTAACTGTCCGTCAGGTTCGCGAGCCCCAGGCGCAGGGACTTCACCTCCGTGCCCTGGAGCGCGATGCCGGCCTCAACGGTCTCCTCGATGAAGTAGTCGTGGTATGCCTTGCGGTTCGTGGCAACCGCGGTATCGAATTTCTTTTCTGTCATAAATTCACCGTCAACTGTACATTGTAGCTGAAACGCCGCAAAGTTCAAGACCTTTATTCAGGAAAAAGGGAAAACGAAAAGGCGAAAGGGAAAAAACGGATGAATGGGAAACATCGCCGGGAAAGACGTGCACGGTCAGAATCAATGTTGACGAATATCCGTGTCCGTGATTGCGGACTCACGTTAAAAATGACAACAGAAAACTGATCAAATCTTATCCAGCAAAGCGAAATATTCGTCGCGTGACATCCCCGCTGTCCTCAAATTGTTCTTGATGATGAACACCGGCACTGCGTGATAGTCGGGAATAACAACCGGTCTTGCAATCCCCTGCTTCGTATAGACGAAATGATCACCTTCGGTCCGTACATGGGTGAAGCCGGCTTTTTCAAAAAGCCTGCGTAGCCTTGCGGCGGGGAGGGGAGTGATTTTCGTCATATTCTTAAACGCTGACGAGCTCAGTCGCCACAAGACGGGGAGGGAGCCACCGACCGCCGGCGTCTTTCCGATAGCGCGACTCCTCAAGTATGTCGGTGAGCGTTCCCATCTTCTCGGCTTCTTCCAGAAACAGGTTTACGGCGGTTTTCAGCATCTCCTTTGCCTTATCCACCGTGTTCCCACAGCTTGAAACATCAAGCTCGGGACAATGTGCAACGTACATTTCGTCTTCCTTGAAAACGATGATGTCATAATCGATTGCAACCATAGGGCACTCCTTCGCGTATGCGCTCTAACCTTGATTCGATAGTATCATACCGAATGCGCATTATCAACGATAATCAATGCGTATATTCGGAATTGCCGCGTCCCCTCTGTTCCCTAAAGACTATTTCCCTTGCTGACTCTTCAGTATCTTCTCCGCCGCGATCTGCGCTTCATGCACGCAATCGCCGATGCCGATGCCCTTGTACGAACAGCCGATGAGGTGCAGTCCCGGGTATGCGGCAAGGGCCCGGTCGAGTTGGGCGATACGGACGAGGTGCCCGACGGTGTATTTCGGCATGCCCCTGTGCCAGCGGTAGACTTTTGAAAACCGGGGCTCGGCCTTGAGCCCGAGGATGGCGTCCAGCTCTTCGAGCGCCATCTTGACCATGCCCGCGTCATCGAGCTCGTGTACGAGCTCCTCGTGGTGGCCGCCTCCCACAAAGACGCGAATGAGGATGGTGTCGTCAGGCGCCCGGTAGGACCACTTGATGGAGCTGTAGGTCGCCGCGTTGATCCGCCTGCCCTCGACACGGGGGACAATGAAGCCGAAGCCCTTGAACGGGACCCTCACGTCCTCTTTGCGGACCGCGATCGAGACCGTGGCGGACGAGGACCACTCTATCAAGCCCATCTTTTCCGCGAGGTCCGCGTCGAAGCCCTTCACCATTTCCGCGGAATCATAGGCAGCCGAGGCGAGCATAACGTGGTCCGCTTCGAGAGTCTCTCCGCTCGCGAGGACCACGGCGTATCCCTTTCCCTTTGGTTCAACCGTCGAGACCCCTGCGTTGAGTCTGATGGACTCCTTCCCGATAAGTTCCACACATCCTTGAGACAACGTCTGCATGCCGTTCTTGAAGCTCATGAAGTAGGTCATCCCCGGCGCGCCTGATTTCGGCGGGGGTCCGCTGAGCGTTGCATGGGGACGGCTCTTCATGGCGGCGAGCATGCCGTGGATCAGGCTTCCGCTCTTCTGTTCCATCTGCACAAAGCGCGGGAAGGTGGCCAAAACGCTCATGTTATCGGGATTCGAAGTATGGATGCCCGCAACGAGCGGCTCAGCGATCTTTTCCAGACACTCGCGACCGAGCCTGCGCGTGATAAAGGAGGCGAGGCTTTCATCGCCCTGTTGCTTTCGGCGCGGCATGAAGACCTCCATGCCCATGCGCAGCTTCCCCGGCCAGGAGATGAGAGAGGACTTGGCCATGGGCCAGAACGAGGTCGGCAACATCAGCATCACTCCTTCAGGCAGGGAGTGCAGGCTTTTGCCGGAATAGATGAAGGTTCCCTTGAACTCGTCGTTGGACGGCAGCAGCTCGGGTTCGAGGCCGAGATGGCGGGCGAGGTTCACGGACCAGACCTTTTCGGGGAGGAAGCTGTCC
>JANONA010000331.1:0-8203 GCA_031420575.1 Nitrospirota bacterium
GGGAATGCGTCGTGCAAGAGCGTGGACCATTCCGCGCCGCCGACGATGTGGTCGGCGCTTTCACCCTCGCCTTTGAGCAGCATGTCCGACTTGCAGACGGCGTAGGTCTCGGGGTTGATCTCCTGGCCGTAGAGGTGCGTGGCAACCTGTTTGCCATGCTCCTTTGCTATCTGTTGTAAAGTTCCTCACCCACGGTCAGCATACCGCCAGTGCCGCAGGTACCGTCATAGAGCAGGTAGGTGCCGGATTCGATCTTATCGGCAATGGGCAGGAAGATCAGTAGAGCCATCAGCTTCACCGCATCTCGCGGTGTCCAGTGCTCTCCTGCTTCTTCGTTGTTTTCCTCGTTAAACTTTCGGACCAGCTCCTCGAAGACCGTGCCCATCGAGTGGTTATCGATGCCCGCCGGAGAGAGGTCGATGTCGGGGTCGAGGAAAATGTTGATTAGAGTGCCCAGTGCATCAGCTTTAGAGAGGGTCGAGAGCTGGTTGCGGAACTTAAAATTTTCTATGATGTCCTGGACATTTTGCGAGAAGCCGTTGAGGTAATCCTCGAAATCAGCGAGCAACTGCTGCTGGCTGCCACGCGACTTGAGGTCGCGCAAGGTGAAGCGCGAGGTGTTGTAGAAGGCCTGTCCCGCGGCGGCGGCAAGTGCAGCGCGCTGCTCGGTGATGCCCGCTTTATCGAGCATCTTCCTGGTGTCGAGCACCGCCTGCTTGGTGGGTTCCAGCACGGCATCCATGCGCCGGATAACGCACATCGGCAGGATGACGTCCGGATACTTGCCGCGCTTGAAGAGGTCGCGCAGCACATCGTCCGCAATGCCCCAGATGAAGGAGACTATTTTGTTATGCGTTGCCTGGTCCATCGGTCGGTTCTCTCCTTTGTCATCATGAGGGCGCGGCCAGCGAAAGCGGATTCAACAGCCGAATGTTTAGCCACATCAATACCCTCGGATTTCAGCAAGGCCTGAGCGGCATAGAACATGGAATAATAGATCTTGCTGGCGGCATCGGGCGCATGGCCCTGGCGCATCATATCTTCCGCAACCACTAAAGCATGTTCGGCTTTTTCAATGAATTTTCTACTATATAACGTTGTGTCCCAGGTGTCCTTTTTAGCTCTCTCGGTTTAATTCCTCTCTATCAACGAGAAGCTTTGAAACAAATAGGGTCAAGTCTTTCTCCCTGAAGTGATCCCAGTCTTGCGTTGTTGAAGATGGAAATGCAACGGAAAAGACTTAACCCTGAAAACTGAAAATCCCGGGATCGGGTCTTTCCTTTTTACATTCAGCGCTTTCGGGTCACCCGATACACCGCCCGGCTTTCTCTAACATATCCAATCTTCCTTTTCGGTTTTTCCTCAACTTCTATCAGCTGTTTTATCGCCTCGAATACAATTTGAAACTGCCCGTCATATTTCTTTTCGAGCTCTGCAAGCTTTCGACTCAGGTCCTTATGTGATGACATCATCTCCCGCAGCTTTACGAAGGTCCGCATGATCTGAATATTAACGTCAATGGCACGATCGCTGTTTAAAACGCTGGAAAGCATGGCTATCCCCTGTTCGGTAAAAACATAGGGCATATATTTCCGATGTTTCCCACGACCGCTCTTTAAGGTCGCAAAATGCGACCTTAAAGATTCAAATTCTTCTTGAGAGAGCTGGTATATGAAATCTGCCGGAAATCGCTTTAAATTACGACGGACCTGTTCGTTCAACCGTTTGGTAGTCACGCCGTAAAGAGCTGAAAGATCGCTGTCCAGCATGACCTTCTGTCCGTTGATCAATAATATCTTTTTTTCGATTACTTCGATTGGAACGAGCGATTTCATATATTCTCCGAAAACCCAACCAATAAACCAATAGTAAACCAATAGGGTCAAGTCTTTCTTCTTGAAATGATCACAGTCTTGCGTTGTTGAAGATGAAAATGCAACGAAAAAGACTTGACCCTAAAAATCCCCTAAAAATCCCCTGACCCTAAAAATCCCCCTAAAAATCCCCTTGCATATTTTTCTCCCGTATTGCCTGCTCATGGATCATCATAGAAAGCGCCCCGAGCAGTACACTGCGATGATATTAGTATAGGTACCGTGGAATAGCAAGCATTGTCAGATGACTGTGAATATCCTAACCCGGACAAGCCGGAAGCAAAACGAGCCACCGGGGGTCGCTTCTTTAACCTTGTCATTCCCGTAACCTCTGACCCACGCGGCAGGTCCTTTGGCATGGTTTTACGATCAGGGTGCCATCCACCCCTCCACCGGCGTCAACAGAAATTTCTTCAGCGGTATTCCGTCTTCGCCGACGAGCAGTTTCCGCTGCGGTTTGAAGGCCTTGTCAAACGCATCCATCCCCGGCAGACCTTCCTTGTGCAAACCGCTCTTGACCTCGATAGCCACGACGAACTTGCCTGAGCGCAGCGCAAAATCCACTTCTCTTCCGCGTTCCCGCCAATAGAACACCTCGACGCCTGTTCCCACGGCGCTGTTGATCAGATGCGCGCCGACTGCTGATTCCACCAGCCTGCCCCAGTACCCCGGGTCCTTGCGCGCCTCCTGAAAGGTCAGGTGCGACTGGGCGGTCATGATGGCGGTGTTCATAACCTGGAGTTTTGGGCTGGACGCTCGCTCGCGAATGCGGTTGGCGGCGTATTTGTGCAAACCGGTAAGCATACCTGCGCCCGCGAGCAATTCGAGATAGTGTGCCAGCGTCGTTGTGTTGCCGGCATCCTGAAGCTGGCCGATCATCTTCTGATAGGAAAGGATCTGACTGGAATGCGCGCAGCCGAGTTGAAACAAGCGCCTGAGCAGAGCGGGCTTGTCCACCCGAGTAAGAAGCAGGATGTCGCGAGAAAGTGTAGTCTCTATCAGCGAGTCGATAATATAGCGGGACCAGCGCCGGTGATCGGAAATCAGGTCAACGGCGCCGGGATAACCGCCGAAATAGACATAGTGGTCCACGTCCCATCCGAACGCGTCCCGCATCTCGGCATACGACCAATGGACCACGGGCAGCGTCTCGAAGCGTCCGGCAAGACTTTCAGTAAGCCCTTTCTGAATAAGAAGCGGCGCGGAACCGAGCAGAACGACTTTGAGCGGCATCTTTCTCCGGGTGTCGCTGTCCCACAGCCTCTTGACGACCTCGGACCAGCCGGTCACTTTCTGGATCTCATCCAGGGCAAGCAGCGCCCCGCCTGACCGGGCATGGTCGTTTGCGAGCAGCCTGGCCGCCTCCCACTGTTGTTCGATCCATACCCTGCTCTGGAGGGTCGGTTCGTCAGCGCTCGCATACTGGCAGGGGATGTCCGTTTCATCCGCAACCTGGCGCATCAGCGTGGTTTTTCCCGTCTGTCTCGGTCCGGCCAGGATCTGAATGAATCGGCGCGTCTCACGAAGACGTTTCACCAGGGTTTGATAAAGTGGTCGATGATACATTGCGAATAAGTCCCCCACTGTTTCCCGGAAGCACACTATTACAAATTACTCAATGCATTGAGTAATTTTACTCAAGACGGCAAGCGATGTCAAGCAAATCCCTCATTTATTGGTAATTTTTTTAAAGCAGGCTTGGAGTGTTGGGGTGAAACAGTGTTTTGCCTCAGTCGGTATGTTGCCGATGAGCTGCGGCCCATGCATTCTCCCTGCGATTAACATTCAACCGATAAATCTCTCCAGCAGAACATCCTCCAGATTGCGCCGTGCATCGAAGACCGCAAGAACATAAACATCTTGATCGGATATTCGGTAAATAATCCTCCAGGGGGATACGATTAATTCACGGTAGAGAACGATCCCCTGTCCCTTCAACTCGGGAACAACGCGACCCCGTTCCGGCAGGGCGTACAAACCAGCTGCCTTCTTGCGGATTCGTTCCAAAATCTTGATCGCCTCATCGAGACTGTCCTCGGCGATAAATTCGATGATTGAATCCAAATCATGCCCGGCCGTGACCGTCCATTTGACGGTGTAGTTACGACTCATCGGTATCCTGCGGTTTCCTGGTCTTCAGCTTTTTCTCAAGATGTTTGAACATCTCATCCTGGTCCGTGGTCCTGCCTTTCCGGATGTCCTCTTCTCCCTGCGCCAGGAGCTTCATCAAACCTATTGCGGACTTCATGCGCTCATACGATTCGGGGTCTTGCAGAACGGCGCGTGGCTCCCCGTTTTGCGTGATGATGACCGGCCGGTGCGTTTCATTAATTTGCAGCAGGATGTCCGCGGCCTTTGATTTCAGATAGGTCACGGGCCGTATGTCTTCACTGATTCTCATTTCCCACCTCCTGTCCGAATAACGTACCATATAAAGATCGTTCAGGCAAGCAGCATTTTCAAGTTCATTTTTTCAAAATAGTTCTTGCTATTTTAAAATAACCCTGTATTATGCACGTCGACTGTTTAACAATGTGGCAGGATTTGACTGAAGTACACTCACACGTCACCATCTTCCTGCCCTTCATATCATCGATCTCTAACCCCCCTTGCTTTCAGCTCCCACTCTGAAATTGCATCAGCACCTATGGTTGGCGAACGATGTAGTTATGCCGGTCATATTTGTGCTGGCGCTGTCTTCGCTCTCAGGGATACACGTGTGTCCCTGCGGCCTGCACGCAAACCCTTAACGGGATTTTCGTTTCTGGATTACCTATTTCCAGGGCAGGAGATCAAAGGAGTCGTATGTCTTTTTCAAAATTGCAGCTCATCGAACCGATCCTCAAAGCGGTAAAACTGTGCGGCTACACCGCGCCCACGCCGATCCAGGAGCAGGCTATTCCCAAGGCACTGGCAGGTCAGGACCTGATCGCCACGGCCCAGACCGGCACCGGCAAAACCGCGGCCTTCGTAATGCCCGCGCTTCAGCGTTTGAGCGTGCCTTCAAAAGCAACGGGAAGATCCAAAGGCCCTCGCGTGCTGGTGCTGACGCCCACGCGCGAACTGGCCAACCAGGTGACCGAAGCGGTCAAAACCTACGGCAAGTTCATGCATATCCGGTGCGGCGCGATCCTCGGCGGCATGCCCTACTTCGAACAGCAGCGCCTGTTGTCGCAGCCCGTTGATTTGATCGTGGCCACACCCGGACGTCTCATGGACCATATGGAACGAGGACGTATCGATTTTTCCCGTCTTGAACTCCTGATCCTCGATGAAGCCGACCGCATGCTCGACATGGGCTTCAGCGAGGCGGTTGACACCATCGCCGCCGCAACGCCGGCTTCACGTCAGACACTGATGTTCACGGCAACCATGGACAACGCCATGGCAAAGCTTGCACAGCGCCTGCTCAAAGACCCGGTACGGGTGGATATCGCCGGGAAGAAAACCACGCTTGAGGCGATCGAACAGCGCCTTCACGCAGCCGACGATATGCAGCATAAGAACCGTTTGCTCAAGCACCTGATCTCGGACAGCGGCATGACCAGGGCGCTCATCTTTTCCGGCACCAAGCGGAATGCCGACCAGCTGGCGAACGAACTGCACGCCCAGGGCCATTCGGCGGCGGCGCTGCACGGCGACATGAGCCAGAATGCCCGCAACCGCACCATCATGAACATGAAGCGCGGGAAGATCCGGCTGCTCGTGGCAACCGATGTTGCGGCGCGCGGGCTCGACGTCACCGGCATCACGCATGTCATCAATTACGATCTTCCGAAGAACGCCGAGGACTACGTGCACCGCATCGGTCGTACCGGCCGGGCGGGCGCAACAGGCATTGCCATCTCCTTCGCTTCGTCCCGGGAAGTAGACTCGCTGCGCAGCATCGAACGCTACATCGGACAAAGTATTCCCCTGCAGGTTATCGCGGGACTGGAGCCGGCGCGCCCCTTGCGCCGATCGAGCAGCGTGAGCAGCGCGGCGCCGTCATCGGGAAAACGCTGGGCCGGCGCCTCGACCGGAAAACGGTATGGACAAAATGCCGCATCGAGGACTCCCTTCGGCTCCAAACCCGGCCGTCGATCGGATACGGATGGACGCTTCTCCCGAGACGAGAGGAAAAGTGTAAAACAGGATGGCGGGAAATTCGGGGATTTCCGCAGATCCAAACCAAGCAGTCCGAGCCGGTGGGCATAAGCGGGAAACCAGGAACAAAAAAGCGGAAACAAAAAAGGCGGTGAGTGATCACCGCCTTTTTTATTGTCTCAATTTCTTAATACCCGTATTAATGCGACCGCCGGGGTTTGAACGTTCGCGTGCCGGTGGGATGGGCCGCACCAGCGGGACGCGGAACGGCGCCATGAGGTCTTGCCCCTGGGTGCGCCGGCTTATGGGTTGCGGAAGCGCGGCCCCCCGTGGGTTTTGCCCCGCTCCGTTCCCGGCGACGCTGCGGTTCGCGCGGCGGGCGGGCGAACTCTGCATCGCGCGCCGGGACTGATTTGGTGTAATCGAAATCCTTCAGCGTACGGCGCTCGACCTTCTCACCAAGCACACGCTCGATGCTCTTGACCAGGGGCTCGTCTTCACGGGTAACAAAGGTGAACGCATCACCGGTCTTCGCGGCGCGGCCGGTGCGACCGATACGGTGCGTGTAGGCATCGGTCGTGTCGGGGATATCGTAGTTGATGACGTGGGATATGCTCGAGACGTCAATGCCGCGGGCCGCAATGTCGGTCGCAACAAGGATCTGGTACGAGCCGTCGCGGAACCCGTCGAGCGCCGCCTGACGCTTGTTTTGCGACAGGTTGCCCTGCAACGATGCGGCCTTGTAGCCCGCCTTTTCCAGTTGCTGCCCAATGCGCTTGGCCCGATGCTTGGTGCGCGTAAAGATCAGGATGGATTCCGTATCCGTGTGCTTTAAGAGCTCCATGAGAAGCGCGGTCTTCAGGTGCTGCTCGACCGGATAGAGCGCGTGCGATACGGTGTTCGCCGGCGCGGTATGGCCGATCTGCACCGTGACCGGGTTATGCTGGACCTCGCGCACTAATTTCCGGATATCGTCGGGCATGGTTGCCGAGAACAGCAGCGTCTGGCGCTTAACCGGCACGTGCTTGATGATTTTCCGGATATCGGGCAGGAATCCCATGTCGAACATGCGGTCCGCCTCGTCCAGCACGAGCACCTCCAGATGCGAGAGGTCGATCGTCTTCTGGCTGATATGGTCGAGCAAACGGCCGGGGCAAGCCACGACGATCTCGACTCCGGCGCGTAGTTTCTGAATTTGGGGGTTCAGACCCACACCGCCGTAAATGGTGACGCTGCGCAATTTCGTATCGCGCCCGAGCGTGACGATGGACACGTGGGTCTGTTCAGCCAGTTCCCGCGTGGGGGCGATGATCAGGGCACGGACCCGGCCGCGCGGTCCCTGCAGCAGGCGTTCCAGGATCGGCAGCACAAAAGCAGCCGTCTTGCCGGTCCCGGTCTGCGCCAGACCCATGACGTCGCGTCCCTCCAGTACCGGCGGGATCGCCTGGTCCTGAATGGGGGTTGGGATGGTATAACCGAGCGCCTTGATACCGGTCGCGATGGTCGGGTGAAACTTGAATTTTTCGAATTTCAATGTTGCTCCTTACATGGTTGATAAAAAAAGCCCCGGATCGCTCCGGGGCCTTTGGAGTGGTTATATATAATTTTTTCCGAGAGCTGCTTAGGCTTTGGCTACATTCGCGGCCTGAAGACCCTTGGGACCCTTCACGACTTCGAAGGTCACCTTGTCACCCTCGTTCAGGGACTTGAAACCATCGCCCGAAACCGCCGAAAAGTGCACAAATACATCCTCACCGTTCTCCTGCGTGATAAAACCAAACCCCTTGCTGTTATTGAACCACTTCACTACACCGTTTGCCATTCTGTTTCTCCTCTGCTTCTTTTTTGAAATTGTCCGGGAAATATCCGCGGATTTAATAGAAAGAATACCGTTTTCCCCGCGTCATGTCAAGCTGATAATTATAAAATTATTACCAAGCCGCAAGGCTGGTGGTCCATTACCTATGGTTCAGGACCGTGGCAGCGCCTCAGTCGCCGTTAAGCTGGGGCTTTTTTTATTGGCTCTTTCCCCGAGGGGAGACTTCTGGGTGAAGGGAGGGGAAGGAATTACGAGAGGATCCCTAGTTTTGCTTCTCTTCCACAACAATATCTTCCGGCTTAATCAAGACGACCTTGCCGTCGCGCCACTCGGCCACAGGATTTCCAGCCTTCTTGTGCTGCAAGAGGGCCTGCTGGACGGCATTCCGTAAAGCGGCATCGATTTCTTTTCCGTCGCGAAAGAG
>JANONA010000332.1:0-2129 GCA_031420575.1 Nitrospirota bacterium
GCGCTTCGCCTCGCAGCAAAGGCGCGAGGACGGACGAGCCCGAACCCCATGGTCGGCGCGGTTGTGGTGAAAAACGGCAAGGTCATCAGCCGCGGGTACCACAAGAAGGCCGGGGAGCCACATGCCGAGGCGATAGCGCTCAAGAAGGCGGGCAAGAAGGCGACGGGCGCTACGCTCTACGTGACGCTTGAGCCCTGCTCGCATACGAACAAGCGTACCCCCCCGTGTACGCCTCTTGTGATACAAAGCGGCGTGAAGCGGGTCGTCGTAGCCATGATCGACCCGAACCCCCGCGTCTCGGGCGGAGGCATCAAGGCCCTCCGGAAATCCGGTATGAAAGTGGTTACCGGCGTGCTGGAGGCGGAGGCAAAAAAGCTGAACGAAGCCTTCCTCAAGCACATTACGACCGGCATGCCGTTCGTGACGCTCAAGATCGCCCAGACGCTCGACGGCAGGATCGCCACCGCCGCAGGCGAATCGAAATGGATCACCGGTGAAGAGGCTCGCCTGGAAGGGCACAGGCTTCGTGACCACAATGACGCGATATTAGTTGGGATCAATACGGTGCTGAAAGACAATCCGTCCCTCACGACTCGGATCCCCGGCGGGCGGGACCCGTTGCGCGTTATCGTTGATACGAGATTGAGGACACCGCCGACCGCAAAGGTCATTACTCAGAGCTCTTCGGCAAAGACCTGCATCGCCACGCTCGACAACATGCCGACGGACAAACTCATCAAGCTTCTGGACGCGGGCGCGGAAATATTGTTGGCCAGAGGAAGGAAGGGGGAGGTAGACCTGAAGTATCTCATGAAAATGCTCGGCAATTTTGGTGTTACGTCCGTGCTCATTGAGGGCGGGGCGGAGGTCAATGCTTCAGCCCTGAAAGCGGGCATTGTTGACAAGGTCGTGATGTTCGTAGCGCCGATGCTGATGACCGGAACTGACTCTCTCTGCTCTATCGGCGGAAGGTCTCCTCTAAAACTGAACCAGGCGATCGGCTTGTACGATGTAACGGCGGATTTTGTCGGTCAAGATATAATGGTCACCGGATATATCCGCTGATTCTCTCCTTAGTGGAAGCGCGCGTCATTTCCCTATCAAGGCAAACATCCCGCTCCTGATCATCTTCACTGCGATGGCCGCCAGAAGCAGGGCCGCAACCTTGGCAAAGGCGCGTGAGCCGTTAATGCCGATGAACTTGATGATCCGGTCCGCCTGGGCGAAGATGAGCCAGGCGAGCAGGATGTTCACGACGAGCGACAGGATGACCGGAATATATCCGTAACTGCCGATCAGCATGAGGGTGGTGGTGAGTGTGGCGGGTCCGGCGATGAGCGGCGTGCCGAGCGGCACTACCCCGAACGCGGGGCTGATGGTGTATTTCTTCTCCCCTGCACGCACGATCTCGGTGACCGCGATGATGAGCAGGACGATGCCGCCGGCGATCATGAAATCTTCCACGGTGATGGCGAGGGCGCTGAACACGGCCCTGCCCAGAAGCGAGAATCCGATGGTGATGAGAAAGGCCGTCAGGATGGACTGACGCACGATCCTCCGACGCTCATGTTTTTCTAATCCTTCGGTCATGGCCATGTAGATCGGAAGCGTCCCCGGCGCGTCCAGCGCGACCATTATGGGGATGAGGCTGAGCAAAAACGGATTGAGAATATCCATGGTATCTCCAGGAAAAGTATAGCCGGGATTCAACAAGGCGGTATATACCTTACACCTAAAAATTCATTTAGCCACGGACTTTCACGGACTATATCTGACTTTTCAATAACTTATAAACAAAAACCTGTTCACATTTCAGGTGAATTTAATATATAGGCTGTATCTATTGTATTACTGCTTTTGTCCGTGTTAGTCCGTGGCTGATTGCAGGATTTAGGTTTCAATTCAATCCGGGCGACCGGTGGCCGGCCGCAATCGGAGGCTATCCGCACTTCGAGAACCCGCAGCCCCTGCAGAAGGCGCAGCCTTCACCGAATTCGAGCAGACCGCCGCAGTCCGGGCACTCGGGACAGAGGCCCAGGTGGTTCTTGTTCCCGCCCTGGGAGCAGTCGGATGACACATAGCCGACCGTGGCCTGAGGAGCAGCCGCGGCAGCCTGGGGCTTATGGCGC
>JANONA010000333.1:0-2883 GCA_031420575.1 Nitrospirota bacterium
TTCTCGTAGATGCTGCCGGGGACGATCTCACTGATCCGGAACCCCACGGTCTTGCCCTGCTCCATGTGCGGAAGCGCCCGAGCCTGCGTCAGAATATGGCTCATGTTCTCGGTGCTCGCGAGCATCTCTTTCTGGTCAACCATATACTTGCCGTCGGAGAGCTTTTTCACCCCCTCGCCGCCGGAACTCGGCATGATGACGATCTTCGTATCGTCAACAACCCGCAGGTCCATGGTCGCGCCCCCGGGTTTTTTGATCGTGATCGTGTCGCGCGTCACCTTTACGATCGCAGAGCCGTCCGGCAGTTTCTGGTGGATACGGTAGAAGGTCTGGCCGCCGCCGTCCTCGAGCACGGCGCCGGAAAAGCTCTTGCCCTCTATCGTGCCGATGAGCTTGTAATTCGAAAACTCGACCGTTGGTCCGCTCGACGGTCCTTTGCCTTCGCCGAAGAGCCCGCGCTCCAGGATGGAGGAATAGTCACTCAACTCCCGGCGGGGCTCCAGGCCCGGCCGCTCGCGCTCAAAAGGCGTGGTGAACCGGGGGGCTGCGTCAAGGCTCCGACCGATCATGGCATCCAGCGTGTCGGCGAGAAAATAGGCGGATACCGTGAGGAGCGCAACGAGCGCCAGGGTATAGAGTGGCTTGTTTTCCTTCATAATTTTTTACTGATCCGTCTTTCTTTCAACGTTGAAATTATACCCTCAACCATGTCGGCTGTCAATTACTAAACACTTGAATAGAGAGAAGTGTCAAAATCGAAGGTGTGCGAATCGCCGGTCTGAACATGCGAAAGCCCTCCAAGAAGCGGGATAGACCCGCGACTACCGTTCATGGGTCCGCAGCGTCTTACGGATCACGTCGCTGAAAACCGTTGTCATTGGTTCATAGTTACGATCCATCCCAGCTCTTACCGCACCGAAGTATTCCGTCCGCTTTGTTCCCCGAATGCCTGTGAAATCCAGCGGAGGCAACCCGGCCTGTAGCGACATACAGGTGGCGACGAGACGGGCAAGCCGACCGTTTCCTTCGCGGAACGGATGGATAAGAACCAGTTCAACGTGTATAACTGCGAGAGCACGAATGATCTCATCAAGTGTGGAAAATGTTCCGTCCCGAAATTTCTCCGCTAACGACCTATTGAAGACCAAGTAATGCTTTCAACATCAGATCCACTAACGGGATATCCTGCGCGGAGAGACTACCCAGTTTCTTCAGCACCAGGACTTGCTCAATAGTTGATATGGCGGGTTTGACGGCGGAAGGTTTCAGCAAACCTGCGCTCTGCCAATCGGCGATATGGCATTCACCGACATCGTAGCTTTTTTCGACTTTGCTCGTCACGGCAATAATAACCACATCGTTGGTTTTTTCGTTGTAAAGCGATGAACTGATAACCACTGCGGGACGTTTCTTTGTTGCGGTCTGGTTTGAAAAAGGGAATGGTACGAGGACGATATCACCCCGCTTATAAGTTGTCATACACGGCGTCCTCCTGGTTGCTCCATATCTTATCGAACGAGCGCTCGGACAGCTTTTGGGAAGCTTTTACGAATATATCTCTTTCCGCTTTCAGTTCAAGAAACTGGATGAAGTCCAGTACCTCGGCGAGAGCATTCTCCGGCAGCCTGTCTACCTCTTCCTTGATTAAGTCCTTGACCGACATATTTCTTCCCTCCTCACTTTTCCACGCTACATTATAACATACCCAGCTTTCATACAATACCGATATTTTTTCCCCCTCCCCCTGGAACTCGGAACAGACATCGTACCCCCGGGGAAGACTTTTTCTCAAAGGTTCATAGTTACGATCCATCCCAGCCTGAACCGCCGCAAAATATTCTGTCTTCTTTTTACCCCGGATGTCGCTGAAATCCAGCAAGGGCAGCTGGTAGGTCGGGTAGAGCGAAGCGAAACCCGACATTTTTCTATGCAATTCATTACCAGTGCGTATATTCCGTCATAAAAGGCGTTGGGTTTCACAAGAAAAGTTCTACCCAACCTACCCGGCTTTTATCAAACTGTCGACACGTGTGTCCACATTGCGAGCGCCCGCCCGATGCGGAATTATTTCAGCTTTTCCGTCTGTCCCCGTGATATGTTCCAAAAATACAACATTATAGACCTGGCCCCAGGATGTTCCCGCGTAATAAAACATTACTCAAAATTCAAGGTTCAAGGTTCAACGTTGAATTTTGAATGTTGTATCTTGAATAATCTTTTTCTCCTGTTCGGTAATCCCATACAACCCATAAACGATCTCATCAATCTTCTCATCCATCACGGCGATCTCCCGTTCGACCTTTTCACGTTCGGCGGACGGCGGTAGGTCTTGGCCTGCATGATGTGGTTCACATCGTCGAGCGGGACCCACGGGGCCTTGGCCTCGACGAAGAATTTGGTGCTGCCGTTAATGCGGAAGTTGTAATCAGGTCTGAGTGAAGTTTCCGGAGAAAGCTCGACGATCACATCGCGGTCGTGGGGCGGCTTGTGGGCCTTGTTCTCGATGTCCCAGCCGAGGGCGTCGAAAAAGGGATTGAGGAAATCAATCCGTACCTGGGCCTCGGGATAGCCCTTCTGGAGGTAGTGGTTTTTGTCCTGCTCGAACTTCCTGACCAAGGACCGAACGTCTTGTTTGAACGATTGAAGATCAGCCACCAATCAGCCCCCTTGAGCGCCTAAAACAGCCTCTCCATCGCCTCGTCCACCGTGCGCACGCCCATGAGCTCCATCTTCTTGAGCGCAGGGGTCTTCTCGAGCCTCTCGACGTTCAGGGCGGGCAGCACGCAGCGCGTGAAGCCGAGTTTGGCCGCATCCTTGAGCCGCGCCTCGGCCTGGCTGATGGCCCGCACCTCTCCCGCAAGACCCACCTCGCCCATGACCACG
>JANONA010000334.1:0-8001 GCA_031420575.1 Nitrospirota bacterium
CTTCGGCGGCCAGTCCTTTATCCCTTCCGCGATGGACAAGATACGGCGGCTCCGGAAGCGTATCGATGAGCTGGGTCTCACGGTCGAGATCGAGGTTGACGGCGGTGTGAAGCCCGGGAACGCGGCCGAGCTCGCCGAGGCCGGAGCCGATATCCTTGTGGCCGGCTCGGCGGTTTTCGGCACACAGGACTACGCGGCTGCGATCAGGGGGATACGGGGGGCGTATTCGAGTTCATAGTTCGGAGTTCAGGGTACAGAGTTCAGAGTACAGACGAACAGCCTCGAACTATCGGAGATTTCACTTTAAACTCCGAACTTTGAACTATGAACTTTGAACTTGTATTTTAAGGAGTTTCCCATGACCATCAAAAAGCAGACGGTAAAAACACCCTTTGAACTCAAGGACGTGAAAGAGCCGGTGCTGTACCGGGACATGTTCCCCTATTCGAGCGTGCCCCGGGTGGCGCTCGAGGACCGGATGATCCAGACCAATATCCCGAAGGACATCTGGATCACCGACACCACGTTCCGCGACGGCCAGCAGTCCCGTCCGCCTTATACCCCAAAGCAGATCGCAGCCATCTTCGATTTCCTGCACCGGATGAGCGGGCCGAACGGTGTGATCCGACAGACGGAATTTTTCCTGTACTCCGAGAAAGACCGGGAGGCGGTGCGCCTTTGCATGGAGAAGGGCCGCCGTTTCCCCGAAATCACCGGCTGGATTCGGGCGAACAAGAACGACTTCAAGCTCGTCAGGGAGATGGGGCTTAAAGAGACGGGCATCCTTACGTCGTGTTCGGATTACCATATTTTTCTCAAGCTCAATCTGTCCCGCAAGGAGGCGCTGAAACAGTACCTCGACATCGTTGCCACGGCGCTTGAGCAGGGCATCGCGCCGCGCTGCCATCTCGAGGATATTACGCGGGCCGACTTCCATGGTTTTGTCATCCCCTTTGTGCAGGAGCTGATGAAGCTTTCGGAAGCAGCCAGGATCCCGATCAAGGTCAGGGCCTGCGACACCATGGGCTACGGCTTCCCGTTCCCGGGCACCGCGCTGCCGCGCGGCGTGCCCGAGATCTTTTATTCACTGATCCACGACGGCGGTGTGCCGTCGGAGCAACTCGAGTGGCACGGGCACAATGATTTTCACAAAGGATTAGTCAATGGCGTTGCCGCATGGATGTACGGGTGCTCGGCGGTGAACGGCGCGCTCCTCGGGTTCGGCGAGCGCACGGGCAATACGCCCATCGAGGCCATGCTCATCGATTACATCAGCCTTACGGGGAACGATTCCGGCATTGACACCACCGCCATCACGGAAATGGCCGAGTACTTCAGACGGGAAATGAACTTCCCGATCCCGGCCAACTACCCTTTCGTGGGCTCGGAGTTCAATTCCACGAGCGCCGGGATCCATGCCGACGGCATGATGAAGAACGAGGAGATCTACAACATCTTCGACACCTCGAAGATCCTGAAGCGGCCCATGGGCGTGATCATCACCGACAAGTCGGGCATTGCCGGCATCGCCCACTGGGTGAACAACCACCTTCGCTTAGATACGGACAGGAAGATAGATAAGCGCCATCCCGGCCTTGCCAGGATACACAAGTGGACGATGGAGCAGTACGAGCAGGGCAGGACCACAAGCATCTCCCACGAGGAACTGCTGGAGCGAGCGAAGAAGTACCTCCCCGAGTACTTCGTCTCGGACCTCGACCGGCTGAAGAAGAAAGCGTCGGAAGTGGCGCGCCACATCGTTGAGGAGTTCGTTGAGCGACCGGAGGTACGGTCCATGGACCCGGCGAAGCAGGAGCCGATGATGGAGAGGCTCCAGCGGGAAGACCCCTACATTCAGTTCGCCTATGTGGTGAACGCCGAGGGCGGGAAGACCACTCGGAACATTACGGATATCGAGAACAAGGCGAAGTATGAGCTCGCCGGGCTGGGCGATAACTTCTCGGACCGGTCGTGGTTCATCAGTCCGATGAAGGACGGCAAGAGCTTTGTGTCGGACTTCTATACCTCGAAGATCACCGGCGCGCTCTGCATCACCGTGTCGGCGCCCATCGCCGATGATGACAGCAACATCGTCGGCGTGTTCGGCGTGGACATCCGGTTTGAGGACCTGGTAAGAGCGGAGTAACGGCAAGAACAAGCTCATGAAGTCGTGATGGTTTTTCACGATACACGGCTGTTTGGAATATATTCACCGCGGGGTACGGAGAGGCCTTGCATCCGCGGGTGAGTGCGCCCTCCGGGCACACAAAAAAAGGCGGTAATTACTCACCGCCTTTTGTCGGCTGTTTTTTACCAACTGCCGCAATTTCCGCTACGCTTTCTGAGCAACCTTCTCCCGGATCGCCGCTGGAACTGAAACGATGTAACCCATAACCGTGCCGATCAGGCCGCCCACCACGATGCACACCGCTGCCGCGCTGGCGATCCCCACCACGATTCCCATCACCACCAGTGCCCTGACGATGAGCGTGGGCTCTATCGCGCCGCCCATCAGCTTCTGGAGCAGGATCAGTGTCCCGTAGCTCCCGAAGTAGAATCCCGGCATAATGCCGAATACCAGGAACACCAAGCCACCTGCTGTTGCTCCGATCTTCATTCCCGTTTTTACTGTCTCGTTCTTCATGGCTATCTCCTTTCAGCCGCAGCTAAACTATTTTTATGTGCTGACGTTCCAACGACACCGCCGATAAGCCAGCCCAGGGTTGATGACGCGGTGACAATCGCGGTTCCGGAAACGACGACTCCCATGAGCATTGATACAAATACGATCAGTTTGGACAGAAGCCCTGCTTCAAGGGGAAGGCTGAAAATCATTCCCGCCGCGTGGATGCCCGCGGCGCCTCCGAGCAGACTACCCGGCAAAAGCCCGAAGAGTCCGAAGAGTACCAGTCCCGCACCCGCACCCAGGTAAGCTCCCTGTCTTGTCATTGTGGTTTTCATTTTCGTATCCTCCTTTGCGTTCAGTCTTGCTTAGTTAATTGCATCATACGTGCCAAAAGGTAACATGCTGAATTTTCAGGGAACAGGGGCTCATTACGTTTTGCGGAAGTGAGAAGTGGAGGTCTATTATTTGTAAAAATGCAAAAAACAGTGTTTGGGATGCGGGGGTCCGGGATCACCGCACAGCGCAGCGTGATAAATCACCGGATTCACCTGCGCATTCAAACAGGGTGATGCGGTTCGGTCCCTTTACCCCCGGAGATGGCAGTCAACGAAGTGACCGTCGCCGAGGTCCGTGGTGCGCGGGACGATCTTGTCGCAGAGTTCGAAGCGGTGGATGCAGCGGGTGTGAAAGCGGCAGCCTGGCGGTATCCGGGTGGGACTTGGGATATCGCCCTTGAGCAGGATATGCTTCCTTTTCACCGTGGGGTCGGCAACCGGGATGTCGGCAAGGAGCGCTTCGGTGTAGGGATGGGAAGGGGTTTTGTAGATCTCTTCCGCGGGCGCGAGCTCCATGATCTTGCCGAGGTACATCACGGCCACGCGGTCCGAGAAGTGGCGCACGACGTTGAGATCGTGGGCGATAAAAAGGAACGAGAGCTTCAACTCGTCACGCAGGTCTTCGAGTAGATTGATGATTTGCGCCTGGACCGACACGTCGAGCGCCGAAACCGGCTCGTCCGCCACGATGAAGGACGGACCGCTCGCGAGGGCGCGCGCAATGCCGATGCGCTGGCGCTGCCCGCCCGAGAACTCGTGCGGGTACCGCCTGAGAGCATCCGCGGGCAATCCTACTTTTTCGAGCAGAGCAACGCCCCGTTCTTCAAGCTCGTGGTTCCCGGCCAAAGCATGGATCACGAGCGGCTCGGTGATGATCTCCTGAACGCGCATGCGGGGATTGAGCGAGGCAAAGGGGTCCTGGAAGATGATCTGCATCTTCCTCCGGAGCGCCCTGAGTTCCCGCTTGCCGAGCGAGTTGAGATTCTTTCCCTCGAATGACACGCTTCCGGACGTAGGCTCCAGCAATCCGAGCGCAAGCCTGCCGAGCGTTGACTTTCCGCAACCGCTCTCGCCCACGAGGCCCACGGCCTCGCCGTGGCCCACCGAGAGCGTAACACCGTCCACAGCCTTGGCCGCAACGGTCTTGCCCAGTCCTGCCTTGACCGAAAATGTCTTATAGAGATTATCTATTGATAGAAGCTCACTCATATTGTTTTCGGATTTGGAATTTTACTCCGCACTCCACACCCCGCACCCCCTGCACTCGCGGGTCCACACCCCACATTCGCGCTTCGCACTCATAAACGTCGGGTGCAGGCTCGTAAACGCTGGGGGCAGGCTCCACACTCCGCATTCGCCTCACCTGGCTTCCCAGCATCTCACCAGATGTCCCGGCTTCAGCTCAACGAGCTCAGGCTCGGTGTCGCACTTCACCGTCTTGAGCTCGCAGCGCGGAGAGAAGGCGCATCCCTTCGGCAGATCATACAGGCGCGGCACTGTCCCCGGGATCGTTTTGAGTCTTGTCTTTCCCGCCGCGCCGGGCCGGGGGATCGACGCCATAAGTCCGCGCGTGTAGGGATGCAGGGGGTTTGCAAAAAGCTCGCGGGTATCGGTCTCTTCAACGATCCTGCCGGCGTACATCACCGCCACCTCGTGGGCGCGCTCCGCGATCAGGCCGAGGTCATGGGTAACGAGGATCATGGCCATGCCCATCTCCGCCTGGATCGCGCCGAGCAGTTCCAGAATATGGGCCTGGATCGTGACGTCGAGCGCCGTGGTCGGTTCGTCGGCGAGGATGAGCGACGGCTTGCACGCAATGGCCATGGCGATCATCACGCGCTGGCGCATGCCGCCGGAAAGCTGGTGCGGGTACTCGTCCACGCGCTTCTCGGGCGAGGGCATGCCCACGGAAAGCAGGAGTCCGACAGCTTCTTTCAATGCCTCTTTTTTCGTGATGTCCCGATGCGCGGTCAGGACTTCCGCGATCTGGTTGCCCACGGTAAAGACGGGGTTCAGCGCGGTCATGGGCTCCTGAGGGATCATGGAGATATTCGCCCCCCGGACGGCCCGCAGCTCATGGGGAGAGAGGGCAAGCACGTCCCGGCCTTCGAAGAGGATTTTTCCTGAAACGATCTTGCCGGGGTAGGGGACGAGGTTGAGGATGGAGAGCGCGGTCACGGTCTTGCCGCACCCGGATTCGCCGACCAGGCCGAGCACGCGGCCTTTCCGCAGTCCGAGGTTCAGGTTGTCTACGGCCTTGATCACTCCGGCGCGGGTGAAAAAATGCGTGGTCAAGCCCTGTATGTCGAGAAGGTCCAAAGGCAAAACTCCGGTCAGAGATTCTGGGGTTTCAGAAAATTCAGGTATGTCCTCACGGCGGAGTTGTCGGGATCGAATATGAGCGCTTCACGCCACTCTTCTTCCGCCAGGCCGTAAAACCCCTGCGAGTAATAGGTGATGCCGAGGTGCAGCCGCGCGGGAATGTAGCGGGGATTGCACACCTTGGCGTGGTTGAATTCCTTGATGGCCTCGTCGTAGCTCCCCTTGTCGCGGAGGGCGATGCCGAGCTGCGTGATGATGTCGGCGAAGTTCGGCGAGAGGCGCAGGGCCTTTTGATATTCGTCGATCGCGTCATCCAGGAGCCGCAGGCCATAGTACATATTCCCGAGCCGCAAATGCTCGTCGGCGAGCTTGCCTTTGACAAAGGGATCAATGCCGGAGGTTGCCGAGGTCTTGTCCGCGGTCATTTCAGTGAAGCGGGCGGCGCGCTCAAAGACTAAGCGAGCTTTCTCGTACATGCCGAGGTCGCTGTAGGTAATGGCCAGGTTGAGCGACGCCTCGGTGTACCCGGCATTCAGGTCCAGCGCCTTTTCAAAGGCCTGCGCCGCGAGTTCAAGCCGGTCGGTCTGGTTATAGACGATCCCCAGCTTGTTCTGAATGTCGGCGAACCTGGGGTTGATGCTCAGGAGTTCCTGGAAAATGCGCCCCGCTTTTTCGTAATCCTTTGCGTCGAACGCCTCCGCGCCCTGCTTGTACAGTTCATCGAGCTTTGTGTGCATGTTCACCTCGTCACCATGAGATAGTTGGCGCCCTGTTCCAAGTGTAAAAAATTTATCACACCTCGGCATGATATGTCAATGAAAAACCAAGAGAAGTATTTCGGGGCATTGTGACGTAAATTCAAGGCAACTTCAGTACAGTGCAAATGACAAGGCTCAAAGTTCAAATCAAGCACAAAGTTCAAAACAACAACTTTGGATTTTGGTCACTTGTCTGCGTACGTACACGCACAGGCACTAACGGACTTGTAGTCCCTGTCAGTGCTTCATCGTTTCAAGAACGTTCATCGTGCGTGAATGGCGGAATGCCGTGCCGCGGTTCCGTTCCCAAAGGTCCCGCAGGTCCTCGCTGGTGTCAACGTCCCGCCAGGCAGGGAGCGCATGTACCCGGAGTCCCGCTTCCGCGAAGACCTCCATGGTCCGGCTGAATACCGCAGCCGTGCTCCATTCGATAGCGTGAAAAACATCCGGGAAGAACGTATTGATCCGGAACCCGATGAGGTAATACCCGCCATCTTTCGCAGGTCCGATCACGGCGTCATTGTCAGACAGGCCGCTCAGCGCATCATCCAGGATTGCCGCCGGAAGGTCCGGGATATCGCTGCCGATGAGCACGGCTCGGTCGTACCCCTCGGCAAAGACCTGGTGGAGTGTTTTTCCCATGCGTTCACCCAGGTCGTTTCCATCCTGCGGCATGAAGTGATGGTGTCGGCCAAGCCAATCGGCCACTGCCGGAATGGAGTCAGGCGGTTGAACGCATATCCGGTAAGGGTGGCTGGTCTGCTCAATAGTGTCGAGTATATCAAGGACGAAGTTCCGATACAGCTCGAGCGCTGTGTCCTCATCCAGAACCGCGGCGAGGCGTGATTTGACCCGGCCCTTTACCGGGGCCTTGATGAACAGGAGTATGAGCGAGTCGTCAGGCATGGCACATTTGGTTCCCGCCTGTCCCGAGCATCGGGGCTTGTCCGGGTCAGGTTAATGCTTCTCGAAGAGCTTCAGGTGCTTCCCGTACCCATCCTTCTCCAGGTCCTCCCGGGGAATGAACCTGAGCGCCGCCGAATTCATGCAATAACGCAGGCCCGTGGGTTTGGGGCCGTCATTGAACACATGGCCGAGGTGAGAGTCGCCGTGTTTGCTCCTGACCTCGGTCCGAACCGAGAACCAGCCCCGGTCCTCCCTTTCCACGATGTTGCCGGGTTCGAGGGGCTTCGTGAAGCTCGGCCATCCTGTACCGGAATCATATTTATCGTGCGAGCTGAACAGAGGCTCGCCGGAAACGATGTCGACGTAGATGCCGGATTTCTTGTTGTCCCAGTATTCATTGTTGAACGCCGGCTCCGTGCCTTCCTCCTGCGTCACCTTGTACTGCATCGGGGTCAGCTTTTTCTTCAATTCTTCCTTGGACGGCTTCCCGGTGGTTTTATCGGCTATCGAGGTATGCATCGGCTCCTCCTTTTCCCAGGTCTTTTCCAGAAACTGATCGCGGCCCGAATTGTAGCGGTAGAATTTGTACCGCGCGGGGTTCTTCTTATAGTAATCCTGATGGTATTTCTCGGCCCGGTAAAAGGGCGCCGCCGGACGGATCACGGTCGTGATCGGCTTGTCAAAGCGTTTCGATTGTTCGAGTTTCCTTTTTGATGCTTCCGCCAGCCTTTTCTGCTCCTCATTGTGATGGAAAATGACGGACTGGTACGGTGATCCGCGGTCAATGAACTGCCCGCCGTTGTCCGTGGGGTTGATCTGCCTCCAGAATACATCGAGGAGTTTCCCGTAGCTCACCTTCGAGGGATCATAAATGATCTCAATAGCTTCCACATGGCCCGTGGTCCTGGATGACACTTCCTCATAGGTGGGATTCGCTTTCTGCCCGCCGGTATAGCCGGAGCTCACCTCTTTGACGCCGTCGAGCTTCTCAAAGGGCGGTTCCATGCACCAGAAGCAGCCACCCGCGAAAGTGGCCTTTTCAAAATTTTGCATA
>JANONA010000335.1:0-5394 GCA_031420575.1 Nitrospirota bacterium
TTATAAAATAGATTTTAGAGACGCTCATAACCATCATGAAGGAGACGCCATGTCATCTGAAATCATCGTAAACGCGGGCCGGGAGGAGACGCGCGTAGCGCTCCTGGAGAACGGCTTAGTCACGGAAATCTATATCGACCGCAAGAAGGACCGGGGCGTGGCCGGCAATGTGTACAAAGCCCGGGTGATGAAGGTCCTCCCGGGCATGCAGGCGGCCTTCGTGGACATCGGGCTGGAGAAGTCCGCCTTCCTGTACGTGGGGGACATCTTCGACAGCACGTCGGAATACACCCCCATGATGGACGACGAGGGCCTTGAGCTCGAGGTCGAACCCAAGCGGAAGCGCTCTCACGCCACGCAGATCGAGGACCTTCTGCAGGAAGGCCAGGAGATCCTGGTCCAGGTCTCGAAGGAGCCGATCAGCACCAAGGGCGCGCGCGTGACGACCTATATCAGCATTCCCGGCCGCTACATGGTTATGATGCCGGGCGTCAATCACATCGGCGTCTCGCGCCGCATCGAGAAGGTCGAGGAGCGGAAGCGGCTCCGCGAGATCGTGAGCAGGCTTCGAAAGCCGAACACGGGTTATATCATCCGAACCGCCAGCCAGGGCAGGAGCGAGGACGATTTCATCGCCGACGTCGAATTCCTCTCCCGTCTCTGGGAGACCATCCAGAAGAAAAAAGACAAGACCTCGGCCCCGGCGCTCATGCACAACGAGCTCGACCTCGTTTTCCGCGTGATCCGCGACGTGTTCACCCGCGACGTGGACAAGATGGTCATCGACGCTCCCGAGGAATACCAGCGCGTGAAGGAGTTCGTGGACTCCTACATCCCCCAGCTCGGCAGGCGCGTGAAGCCCTACGACGGCGACGATCCCATCTTCGAGCACTACGGCGTGGAGATCGAGATCTCCCGGGCCCTCGGCAGAAAGGTCTGGCTCAAGTCCGGCGGGTACATCATCCTCGACCAGACCGAGGCGCTCACGACGATCGACGTGAACACGGGCAGGTATGTGGGCAAACGGTCGCTCGAGGACACGATCTTGAAGACCAACCTCGAGGCGGTGCGCGAGATCGCCTACCAGCTCCGGCTCAGGAACATCGGCGGCATCCTCATTCTCGACTTCATCGATATGGAGCGCGAGGACAACCGGCGCAAGGTGTACGCGGCCCTCCAGGAGGCCCTCGCGAGCGACAAAGCCAAGACCTCGATCTCGCACATCTCGCCCATCGGGCTGATCGAAATGACGCGCAAACGCATCCGCGAGAGCCTGGGGCGCACCCTCTGCGACACCTGCCCCTACTGTGAAGGCCGGGGATACATCAAGTCGAGCCGCACTATCTGTTATGAGGTCTTCCGCGAGCTCCGCAGGGCCTTTACCGGCGCAGAGGAAAAGAAGGCGCTCGTGACCGTGAACTCGGTGGTCGCCGATATGCTGTACGATGAGGAGCGGCAGGGCGTGGAGGAGCTGGAAAAGGAATTTCAGAAGAAGATCGTGATCAAGGCCGACCCCAACCTGCACCAGGAGCAGTACGAGGTCGTGCTGGTGTGAAGAAACATCCTGTTGTCAAATACGGCCTTGACCGGACGGCCGGTATTCAGTATAATAAAAACATTGCCGTACTGTGTTACCGTACCGTGCGGGGTGTGACCGCCTGAATCTCATCAGTGTAGTGAAGTGTCGATTAAGGCGCCAGGAGCATATGCCGACGACCGGGAAGAGACAGCTGTTAGGCAGGGGCAAGGGCTATCTGAACGCGGCAGGCCTGCAGTTCCGGTTCATCATCTTCCTCCTCATTGTTCTGGGCGCCTACACCCTCCTGCTGAAGGTTTTCCAGAAACTCGCTGAGATCGTGCATCTCCCCGTCTTTTTCCCCATCGCGCTGATCACCCTTCTGTTTTTCGTCGGGGTTGTAGGCGTCATGTATTTCCACGCCTTCGTCGGCCCCATGCTGCGGATACGCAGGGCCCTTGAGCGCCTGGCGGAAGGAGACGCCGATGTTTCTCTGCGGCTGCGGGATTCTGATGATCCCCTGCTTAAGGACTTCGTCAAGGCGATCACCCGGCTGTGTGAGCACAGCAGGAGTTCCCATGCACTGATCCAGGAAGCCGCCCGGGACCTCTTTGCGGACATTGAGGCGCTCCGGGAAAAAGTCCGGCAAGGGGCGGACAAAGCGGATATTCAGAAGCACGTTGAGGGTCTGCGTGCGAAGCGGGAGCTCCTGGAAAAAGCGATCACATCATACGGGAAAACGTAGGGGCGGTTATTATGGCGGAGAGCGGATTCAGAGGCAAGAGCATGAAAGTGGTCTCCCTTGACGTGGCCGAAGGCTACATCTCGGTGAACCCGCTCTTCCTCAAAAAATTCGACAAGGACATGATCAAGGAGCTGTACGAACACTTGAATAAAGCGCTCACCAACACGCGGAACGAGAAGATCGAGCTCACCAATCAGGTCTCCGTCAGAACGCGGAATATGAAGCTCCAGCGCCTGCACAATGCCATGATCATCCTCCGGAACATCGCGCGGGAGAAGAGAATCCCGCTGTAAAAAACACTGAATCGGGGAATCGGCGAATCGGAGAAAAAGCAACGCCTGTTCCCCGTTTCTCCCACTCGGTTGTTCTTCTATTCCACCGCCGCCGAGAACTTCTTCTTGAAATCCTCAGCGCTCATCTTTGCCGTTGCGGCGAGCTTTGCGAGCGCCTCGCCTTGCAGGTCTTCCTTCTCGAGACGGATCATGTACCGCCGCGCCATGAGGTAGTCGTCGGCATCGATATCCACGGTACGGATGCGGGTCTTGCCCGTTTGGGGATCGGTGAGGTCCGAGAACTTTATCGGCAGGCAATTGCCGTCCTTCAGCATGATCATGGCGCCCGTGCCGCCCGAGACCAGGAACTTGACGGCGCTGTAACCAAGGTAGCGCGTATATTCGCGGTCAAAGGAAATCGGCGGCTGGCAGCGGAGCTCGTACCCGATGTCCTTCGCGATGATGGTCATCTTGAGCCCCATCGACGTCAGCTCCTGGGTGACGCGCTGTTTCAGCATGTCGCCCAGCGGCACTTCGGCCAGGCGGATGTTCCCGTGCTCGTCCCTCGGCACGTCCTTCATGAACGTCAGTTCCTCGGGATCGAACCGGATCGCCACGCCCTCGGCGATTACCGCCACGCCGTGGTTCTTGCCGTAGGAGAGGCGTTTGATGATGGCGCCCGTCAGGATCGAAACAACCTTGTTCAACGATATCTTGTTGCCCAGTTCCTCGGGGATGAGGGTGAGCGTTGCGCCGGCGCCCATGCCCATGCCGAGCGCCAGGTGGCCCGCGGAGCGGCCCATGCCGATCACGAAAAACCACCGACTGGCGGTGCGCGCGTCCTCCATGATGTTCTCGACGAGCTGGGCGCCGAGCTGGCGCGCGGTCTCGAATCCGAAGGTCGGAACGCCATGCGGGAGAGGAAGGTCGTTGTCTATGGTCTTGGGCACGTGGCAGACGGCGATCTTCCCGCCCGCCTCCTGCTCGACGCGCGTGGCGGTGAAGGCCGTATCATCGCCGCCGATGGTTACCAGATATTTGACGCCGAGGCTGTTCAGGGCCTTGACCACGTTGGCCATCTTTTCAGGACTCTTGGTGGGGTTTTCCCTCGACGTGCGGAGGATGGACCCGCCCCGCAGGTGAATGCGGGAGATCTCGCCGCTGTCAAGGCGCATGGTCTGCGATGAGTCTCCCTTGGACAGCCACTTGAAGCCGTCGTAAATACCGATCACCTCCAGGCCCTGCTTTACCGCCTCGAACGTGACCGCGCTGATCACCCCGTTGATGCCCGGGGCCGGGCCTCCGCCGATGACTATTGCCAGCTTTTCACCCATGCTCGCCTCCTGATCGTTTCATGCGTTCTTCCGCTTCCGATCCTTACGTTTCAAGTCACGCGCAAATGTAGCAAAACAAGGCATACTTGTCAACATGAAAGCCGCCATTGACAAAACAAAATTCGGTTGACACCTTCCGCGTAACACGCTATTATTCCCAAGCAATAGGCCTGGCAGTGCGCAGCAGGCATCATCTATTATTTATTTTCTTTTTTGTAACTACTCAGGTCAGTTACTTCGCTTCGTCGCAAGGAGCGCCGGGAATATCGCTTTTCCCGTCATCATCAGCGGTCGCGGCGCTTTCGCTTCGCCCGCGCCGTCTGGATGTTCTTATAACCGACACGGGAAAGGGCAATCGCGCTCTTGTTGCGCCGGCGTTCAGCAACCGACCTGAGTAGTTACAAAAAAATCTCAACAACACTAAAAAGAATCGGTCACGCTGCGGCGGGTTAACACTGATGATTATATTCTCACGGCGCTTTCGGCGGCGTAAAAAGCATAATAAGGACGAGCCTCAACAGGATGATCACCACTACCGATACGGCGGGAACGCAGCTTTCCTTTACAAAGGGGAGTGTTTTGCGCACCACCAGATAAACCGGTTCCGTGACCTTCTGGAACAGTCGGGTGAAGATCATGTCCCGGTTCCCGATCATAAGCGTCAGGAGGATCCTGCCCAGGATCATCCACATGAGAAATGAAAGCGTATAGTTAATGAATTGGAAGAGAAATATATTCATGATTCCTTTATGGTTCAAATGACCGCACGTTGCCGGGCCAGCTGGAGAGTGCACTACATTTCAATTCTTCCCTCTCGTTGCGCTGATAGTATCCGGTCTTGAAAAACGCAGGCAATGGCCCATCCGGACCATTGCCCGCATATTGTAGCATATTTATTTATTCTGCGTGCGCCTGAGGCGCGCCTTTGGGGATGCGGACGCTTTCAACAAAGTCCTGCATCTCCGGTGACGGAGGCGCGGTCATGCGAGACACTGCGTAGATGGTGATGAACCCGATCGGTATGCCGAACAGGCCAGACGAGATGGTCTTGATGCCCCAGATATCGAGGCCGTAGAACCGGCTGCCGATCATGTAGAACACGCAGACGATGAAGCCGACCCACATGCCGACCACCGCGCCCATCTTGTTGGACCGTTTGTCCCAAATGCCCATGACGAGCGCTGGGAAGAACGAGGCCGCGGCGATCGAGAATGCCCAGGCCACGAGCTCCACGATGATCGTCAATTTATAGGTCGCCACCCATGCGGCGATGAGGGCCACGACCAGCAGAAGTATACGGGAGAGCGTGAGCCGTCTCGCGACGGAAGCCTGCGGGTCGAGCATCTTATAGTAGAGGTCATGCGACAGCGCATTCGAGATCGTGAGCAGCAGACCGTCCGCGGTCGACAGGGCCGCGGCCAGACCGCCGGCTGCAACGAGGCCGGAGATCACATAGGGCAGACCCGCGATCTCGGGCATGGCAAGCACGATGGCATCAGCAGCGATCGTGAGCTCATAGAACTGCAG
>JANONA010000336.1:0-2684 GCA_031420575.1 Nitrospirota bacterium
GAGGATCGAGGATATCCCGTTTTTCATCGCCAGGCCCTCCGCTGACAGGGCAAGGGCCTGACAGAGCTGGAGCAGCTCCTCCTCCTTTAGCCCGGGGATAAAGATCATCTCCCGAATTCCCTTGGTAAAAAGGTCCTGCGCAAGGGCCTTGTTCAACTCCCCGTCTTTTCCAACCGGATACCGCCGGTAGGAAAAACAGGTTTTTTGCACGCTGACGCTGAAGTCCGGCGCAGTCGTCAAAAAAGCATCCAGCTCCTTAAAGGCTTTCGATACGGACTGGGAGTAAATCGGGTTGTTGGGGGGATAAATCTTCACTGACCTGAAGGCCGAGACAAGGCTCCGCATGATGCCCTGAACAGCGGGAGAAAGTAAATCAGTCTGTTTTGCGTCTTTCTGCATACTATGAGATTACCACAAGAAGATACTTATGTCAAAAAAGTGATTTCACCTAAATCCTGCAATCGAACCACAGAGCACACGGAGGAAACCCTTTAATACCAAAAGAAAAATCTTGTTTTAAATCTTTTCTCTGTGCACTCAAAGGGTGATTTTTATAATCAAACTCACGAGAACACAGAGAAGAAAAGGGTTTTAAAAGGTTTTTATACTCAAATTTTATCTCTGTGCCCTCTGTGGTTTGCAGTTTTTAGGTTTCAAGATATTCTGTCGTCACATGCTCTAAACAGAGCATTAACGGACTGTCTCTTCTCCCGTCTTTTCCACTCTCGACAGAAGCTCGCCCTTGTGCAGCCTCGTACTCAGGAGGTCGCCCGGTTTGGCGTCAACGGCATCCTTGAGGATAAGGCCTTCGGGAAGCTTCTTCGTAATACTGTATCCCCGCGACAGGATGCCCAGGGGGTTCAAGTGATCCAACCCGGCAATTAACACACTGAGCCGCGCCCGATCCCGTCGCACATGCTGCCTGAGCCCCAGCGCCATCCGGCGAACCAGTTCATCCACCCGCTGCGCGATCTGCTCCACTCTCCGCCTCGGGTCTCCCAACAGACGGATCTTCTCGCGGAGCGATGCGCGCGCCGTCTCAAGCCGCTGTTTCATGCGCTTGATAAGCCTGGACTTGAGAGAGTTGATGCTGTCTCGAAAACGCTCCTCGCTCTCCACCACCATCTCCGCCGCGGCCGACGGGGTCGGCGCGCGGAGGTCCGCGGTAAAATCCGAAATCGTGTAATCCGTCTCATGCCCGACAGCGGAAATGGTCGGGATGCCGGAAGCATGGATCGCGCGCGCAACCCGCTCTTCATTAAAGGCCCAGAGGTCTTCGAGCGACCCGCCGCCTCGACCAATGATCATCACATCGACATTCTTCTCTTGATTGAAATAGCGAATTGCCTCGACGATCGCGGGCGCTGCTTCAACTCCCTGCACGGGCACGGGATAGACGAGGATGTGCATTTTCGGATGCCGACGTTTGATGACCCGCAGCATATCCCGAATGGCGGCGCCGGTCGGAGACGTCACGATCCCGATCCGTCGCGGGAGGACCGGCAGCGGCCTCTTATGGTCCGGATCGAAAAGGCCCTCTTTTTCCAGTCGGGCCTTCAACTGTTCGAAAGCGAGTTGGAGGGCGCCCACGCCTTTGGGCTCAATATAATCGAGGATAAGCTGATACTCGCCGCGCGGCTCATAGACACTGACCCGGCCCCGGCAAAGCGCCTGCATACCGTGTTGAAGGGTGAATTTCAGATGCCGCTGTGACGAGCGGAAGAGGACCGCGCGGACCTGGGCGTGCTCGTCTTTGAGGGTAAAATAGGCATGGCCGGACTGGGGGATGCTGAGGTTCGAGATCTCCCCCTCCACCCAAACGTCGGGGAACGCTCCTTCGAGGAGGGTTTTGATCTGAATGGTGAGTTGTGAAACGGTGAGGATGTGAGTTTGACTCGACCCTTGACCCATGACCCCTGACCCTACGATTTCAGATGGATTCTTTCTATCGAAATAGCCTTACCCGTATTTTCGTTAATATCGATGAGAACGGCGTCAAGATGCACCGGCCCTTTCGGGATCTCGAACTTGTGCGACCGCTGGGTGAGAAAGCGGTTGATTGCCTCCTCTTTCCTCACCCCGATGACCGAGTCCGTGGGGCCGGTCATGCCCACGTCCGTGATGAACGCGGCGCCGCCCGGCAAGACCCGTTCGTCGGCGGTCTGGACATGCGTGTGGGTGCCTATCACGGCGCTCGCCTTGCCGTCTACGTGCCAGGCCAGGGCGATCTTTTCGGACGTGGCCTCGGCATGAAAATCGATGATCACGACAAGCGTTTTCTTTTTGAGCTTCTCAATCTCGCGTTCGGCGACCCGGAAAGGGTCTTCCAGATTCGACATGAAGACCCTGCCCTCAAGGTTCAGGACCGCGGCCTTGCCCGCGTTGACGGTGGATATGACCACACTGCCATAGCCGGGATTTCCCTCGGGATAGTTTGCCGGTCTGATGAGCCGGTCCTGCCTGGCGAGGTAAGGCTCGATCTCCTTTTTATCCCAGACATGGTTGCCGGAGGTAAGCACATCGATACCCATGAAGAAAAGCTCATCAGCAATGTTCGGGGTGATCCCGAACCCGCCTGCCGCGTTCTCGCCGTTCGCGATCACCAGGTCAGGACGATGGGTTTCGGTCAGACCCTTGATATGCTGCCGGACAATCTTTCTGCCCGGCTCGCCGACTATGTCGCC
>JANONA010000337.1:0-4609 GCA_031420575.1 Nitrospirota bacterium
TTCGGCTGTTTTTCTCGCCAACGCGGCCGTAGGCTGCCGCATTACGAGCGATGCAAGCTCGACGGCGTCCCGCATGCGGACCGACCTGACCACCTTCTTGACCCAGGGAATCGAGGCCACGTTCATACTGAGGCGCTGAAAGCCCATGCCGAGGAGGATCGTCGCATAGAGCGGGTCGCCCGCCATCTCGCCGCACATAGCAAGCGTGATGTGCGCCTGATGCGCGGCCTCGGACACACGGTGAAGCAGCCGGAGCACGGCCGGATCAAGAGGCTCGTACAGGTATGCAACGAGCTCGTTCTGACGGTCGATCGCGAGCGTGTATTGGATAAGGTCGTTCGTGCCCACGCTGAAGAAGCTGACTTCCCGCGCCAGAAGATCGGAAATCATCGCGGCTGACGGGATCTCGATCATGATGCCGAGCTCCACGCGCTCGTTGAACGCCTTGCCCTCTGACCTGAGCTCCGCCTTCATTTCCTCGATGATTTTTTTTGTCTCGTAGATCTCCGGCAGCCCCGATATCATGGGAATAAGAATTTTGATGTTTCCATGAGCGGTAGCCCTGAGGATGCCGCGGAGTTGGGCCTTGAAAACATCGCGTTTCCGCAGGCAAAAACGTATCGCGCGCAACCCCAGCGTGGGATTCGCCTCTTTTTCAAAACCGCCGGGAATGCCGATCTTGTCCCCTCCCACGTCGAGCGTGCGAATCACCACCTCGTGAGGCAAGGCTTTTTCCGCCACGTGGCGGTATGCGTTGTAGTGTTCTTCTTCCGTCGGCAAGGTCTGCCTGTTCATGAAGAGATATTCCGTGCGGTAGAGACCGATGCCGGTCCCGCCATGGTCTGTTACGGACGCGACCTCCTCCGGCAATTCGATGTTGCCCTGCAGATGGATGACATGCCCGTCGAGCGTCTCGGCGGGCAGCGTCTTGATCTTCTCGAGCTCCTGCTCAAAATATTTGTACTTCTGCTGTTTCTTAAGGTAGTCGAAAAACGTCTCTTCGCCGGGATTGACGATCACCACGCCGTGAATGCCGTCAAGGATGACTACGTCGCCGGTCTTGATGGCCGCCGTGATGTTTTCGAGACCGACCGTTGCCGGGATGCCGAGTGAACGGGCGAGAATAGCGGTATGAGACGTGCGGCTTCCCACATCGGTGGCAAAGCCGAGAATCTTGTCCCTGCGCATCATCAGGGTGTCGCTCGGCGCGATGTCGTGGGCGATGATGATGGCCTCGTCCTTGATGTCCGCAAGGCTTCCCTCCTTGTGCCCGACGAGGTTCCTGAGGATCCGCTCCCCCACTTGTTCAATATCATGCTTCCGCTCGCGAAGATACTCATCCTCGATCCTGTCGAACTTGAGCCCGATGGCATTGATCGTATCCTTGAGCGCGCCTTCGGCATTCAGGAGCGTCTCCCTGATGCGCTTGACGGCGCCGTCAACGAGCATCTTATCCTCGAGCAGCATGATGTGCGTTTCCAATATGTAAAGGTGGGACTTGCCGGGGCCTTTGGTGAAGCGTTTTTTTAGTTCCTCAAGCTGGACCTTGGATACAGCCACAGCATTTTTGAACCGCGTCACCTCGTCCTTGACGCTGGCCTCCTCGATCCTGCGGCCGGCCACCACCACCTTGCGGCGGTCAAGGAGGTACGCCCTGCCGATCACAATGCCCGGAGATGCCACAATCCCTCTGTATATTTTTTCGTGCATTTGTCTGTTCCCTATACCCTGAACTTTGTACTCTGAACTTTGTACTCTGTACTCTGTACTTTGTACCTGTACCCTGTACCCTGACACTCAACCCCTACTCTTTTTCCCCAAACTTGTTCTTGAACAGCTTCTCCATACCATCCGCCGCGAGTTCTTCGTCTTCGCCATTCGCCTGCATCATGACTGTGCTCCCCTTGGCCGCGGCGAGCATCATTATCCCCATGATGCTCTTGCCGTCTACCTCAAGACCGTCCCTGGCAAGCGTGATCCTGGAAACGTATGCGCTCGCGGACTTCACAATCTGGGCCGCGGCCCGCGCATGGAGTCCCAATTTGTTCTCGACCAACAGCTCTTTTTTCTTCATGCAAGGACTCCCGCGTACGCCAGGGCAAGGCAGAGCGCCGCCAACCCCAGCATGAGTTTTATTGGAGAACCGCCGCGCCGCAGAATCGCAACGAATGCCAGCGCGACAACTAACCACGACAGCGCCATCGGCAGGAAGGGCAGAGGGGCTATCGGCTGGAACTCCGGTCTCCAGTCAGGGGCCATCCCGATAATTCCTCCGAGGACGCTCAGCGTGATTACCTTAAACCGTTTTGCCATTTTCATAAAACTGAACCTGGCAATGAGCGCCACGGCATTGCCGCCGCTCGTGTAGCCCCAGAACAGCATGGCGGCCCGGAGGCCCAGATGCCAGACATTGTAAAAGACCAGAAACAGGAACGGCGCCCACCAATATCCGGTCATGAGCAACGCAACAGCCAGGACCGCGGCAAGCGGCTTCAGCGCTCCCCAGAAGAAGCTGTCGCCGAGCGCGCCAAGGGGCGCCATAAGCGCCGCCTTCAAGCCGACGACGTCATCACTCGCCGACAGGCCCGTCGCCCGCTCCTCCTCCATCCGGACAACCGCGCCCAGGATGAAAGAAGCAAGGTATGGCTGGGTATTGAAATAATCCATATGGAGCCGCAGCCGTGATTCATATTCAGCCCCGTTCGGATAGAGTTTTTTGAGCGCCGGTGCGATCGCAAATGCGAAACCGAGCGACTGCATTCGTTCGAAACTCCATGACGCCTGCATCAACAGAGCCCTCAGGAAAACAACGAACAGATCCGCGGCGCCGATTTTATTATGAATGCCGTTCACGGTATCCAGCCCCCAGCCACCCGCCGACTACGGCAAGCAGTATGATAAGAAGCGCCGGGGCATGGAAGAGCTGCCCCGCCGTTGCCGCGATCATAAAACCGCTGAGTAAAAAAAGGTCTATCGTCTTCATGGACAGCTTACGCGCCACCAGCGCCATCCCAAGCAGCGGGAGAAGTTTCACGAACAGGGACATCGCCAGGTGAACGTTCTCGGGCAGTTGTCTGAACACGGAAACAGCCACAACACCCGCAGGAAGAAATACAAGGTATAATACAAAGGACTTTAGAAAAAATACCAAAAGTCCGGAGAGGTGCGCCCGAACCAGCGCGCGTCCGGAATCCGTTCCCGGACCGGTCATGACCGCGTCAGCCAACCGCGAGTTCCAGTGCCTGATAATGCCGTCGGCCTTCATTGTCACCGGAACCATCGCCACGGTCAGGAGAATGCTGAATCCGATGAGCGGAAGCGGAGCGCCCCCGGTGTTTCCCAGCGCCGCAATCGCCGTTGCGGACACGGCGCTGATCGTTGCATCCGCGGGCACAAAGGTTCCGACCGGCATATCAAGCACCCAGATGAGCTCGAGGACCGCGCCAATGACGATTCCCGCGGTCGGATCGCCAAGGATCCACCCCGTCAGGGGGCCGACAACGATGGGCTGAGAGATCATGCATTGACCGACGGCAGTCCGGTCGAGCCCGATGATCCCGCCGACAAAGGCGATGCCCACAATCGTGAGGATCATATGTGTATCAAACATCGGCATTAAAAACCCTTATGTAGTACGTAGTACGAAGTACGAAGTACACAGTACAACAGTACCTGGTGTGCTTAGTGTTGATCTCTGTACTCTGTACTCTGTACTCTGTACTCAGTACTCCGTACTCTGTACTGCTTTAATGAACAGCTTTTCGAGCGGCACCGGCCGCTGGGTCGGGACCGTCTGGACCTCAACCTTGATACCCTTCGCGGCAAGCTCTTTGAGCGCTGCCAGGTCGGCGTCATCGACCGCAAGCACGTCCATGAGCTTGCGTTTTCCCGGCACATAGTGCATGCCGCCGATATTGAGCGCCAGGCAGTCCAGCCCCGACTTCATCGCGCGCAGAACATCAGCGGGATTCGAGAACAAAAGGATGATTCGGTCGGCATCAAACGCCGCGGCGCTCAACTGACCACAAACCTCCTCAACCCGGCATATACTGACCTTCAACCCCTGGGGCACGGAGAGCTCCATGATGGAGCGCTGGAAAGGATTCGCCGCGACACGGTCGTCGGCAACGAAAATGCGGGTCGCTTTCAGATAATTCACCCACCCCTCCACCACCTGCCCATGTATCAGGCGGTCATCAATACGGCTCAACACTATCATGAGAACCTACTTTTTCCCCTTCAGCATTTGGCTTGCTATCACAATGCTCTTCTGTGCCGCTTCCTGAACGAGCCCGGCCAGTTCGGGAAGCGTTTTTTCGTCCCGGTGGTTGGTGAACTTGATCATCATCGAAAGGTTGACCCCGGTAACCACCTCAATCGATTCTCCGAGAAAGGCGAGGGCGATATTGGAAGGGGTCCCGCCGAACATGTCGGTAAAAAGCATGACGCCTTTTTTACGGTCGACCTTTTTAATCGCAGCCTGGATCTCGTCCCGAAGCAATTCCGGCGCGCTCTCCTGCTTCACGCTGACCGTCGCAACCGCATCAATCTTTCCTACGATCATCTCGGCGGCCTTCACCAGCTCGGCGCCCATGTTCTCGTGACATAC
>JANONA010000338.1:0-14791 GCA_031420575.1 Nitrospirota bacterium
GGTATCGAAGAAGGGGAAAGATAAGCGGGTAACGGCAAAGCTAGAATATGATAATCTGGATAATAACAGCAAGTCGATGTTTAAGACCAGGTTTGATGCATGGATTGACGGACAAAAGAACAAGCCTTCCAGATATCATAGTTGGGACCAGTCGGAATATCAGGGCAAATATACTCATTGCTTTGTTTTCAAGCGTACACCTCATAGACTATACGGATTTATATGTCATCCAAAGCAAAATGATCGAAGATACGAACTATGTATCCTGGTAAGGCACGCAACAAAGAAGGAACACGAAACGGACGAAACAGACTTGAAGAAGGTAGAAGAAGTACGCAATAACTTATCGCTCCAGGCTGCAATTAAAAAACATATAGAGGTGTCACCATGAAGGGCCATTGGACGCAAAAACGTGCTAAAGATTTTCTTTTCAGAATTTCTGCCGATTTCATAGCACAGCTTGAAGATATGATGGATTCGAAGAACATCAAGCAGAACAAATTTGCGCGAAAGCTGAAAGTATCCAGCGGGCGCGTCTCTCAGATTATGAATAATCCTGGGAACATATCTTTGCAGAAAATGATTGAATACGCTCGTGCGCTGAACCTAAAGGTGGCTGTCGTCGCATACGAGGACGATGACCCTAATAATGAAAAGGGACCTATTAACTCTGAGATATTCAAGATGTGCTGGGAGCGTCAGAACAAGCCTAGGGACTTTTGGGCCATTCAAGATCACGATGAACTGCGAGTTGTTGCAGCAAAAAAAACTGTGTCGAATCCTGTTGATATTGTGAAGATATACGACCTTGGTTTTTCTGTTTTTTGTGGTTCTCATGCAATGGCTTCGCGAGAATGGACTGGTATGTACTTCAATGAGAATATGATCGGTTCTTTTGCGTCTCCGTCTCCTGGTGTTGTTCAAGGCTAATTAAATTAGAGGATTGTAACTACCATGCTTAATTTATTATAGATTTGGAGAATATAAATGGCCGAAATACAGACAATAATTCTAAATTACAAAGAAGTTGTAGAAGCTTTTATTAAGCATCAGAATATTCATGAGGGAATTTGGCAGATTCACGTGGAATTCGGTTTGGGCGCAGGAAACGTTCAAACAGGTGAGAATCAATTTTCTCCAGCGGCCATTATACCTGTAACAAAAATTGGGATTACTAAAGTTGAAGCTGAGGGGCCACTTACTGTCGATGCTACTAAAGTAAATCCGAAAAAGTAAGCTTGTTATGAAAAGAGTACACCCTGACGCCTCTTTTCTTTTTCCTTCGTAAGCCTTCGACCTTCGGCGACGTAGAGAAACCCTTAGGGTCAGGTCTTGCGGCTTGACATTTTCCATTCCTTCTGATATTCTTCGTTCATGTCCCGTCCCCTTCGCATAGAATACCCTGGAGCTGTTTACCACGTAACCTCTCGCGGCAATGAGAAGAAGCCCGTCTTCAAGGACGAGCAGGACCGCTTGAACTTCCTCAACACCCTCCAGCATGCCAACAAACGCTACAACTGGATCTGCCACGCCTACTGCATCACGACCAATCATTATCATCTTCTCATCTAAACCCCGGACGGCAATCTATCCATTGGCATGAGACAACTGAATGGAGTGTACACCCAATTCTTCAACAAATGGCACGGAAGGACCGGTCATCTCTTTCAGAGACGATACAAAGCCATCCTGATCCAGAAGGACAGCCATCTTCTTGAGGTTTGCCGGTATGTGGTCCTGAATCCTGTGCGGGCCAAGATGGTCGAGACGCCAGAGGAGTATCCCTGGTCCAGCTACCTGGCCACGGCGGGCAGAGCAAAGCCTCATCCGTGCCTCACCACAGACTGGGTATTAGGCTTCAAAGAGAGATCGCGGATCATCTGGGCTTGAACTATGATTCCTTCCTCGCGCCTTCGCGGTAAAATTGTCTTGCCTTTTCCCCTGCATCTATATATACTTTAAATATGCAAGGTAAATATAAGGTCTATGTAAGGAATATGGAAGAACCTCTGGCGCAGGTCGTCAGGAAGGGGCAGTCCGCCCTGATCCTGGGGCCTCGTCAGACAGGCAAAACAACCCTGGTAAAGGCATGCCTGGCCGGCACGAAGAACCTGATGGAATATCCCCTCCAAAACCCCGGGATCCGCTCGGAAATGGAGCGGGACGCGGGGGCGATTATCAGGCAGGTTGAGGCGCGTTCCAGCAGGCCCCTTGTATTCATAGACGAGGCGCAGAAGGCCCCGGAGTTGTTCGACAGCGTCCAGTACCTGATAGACGAGAAAAAGGCCTCATTTATCATCACGGGTTCGTCAGCCCGCAAGCTGCGGAGAAAGGGCGTGAACCTGCTGCCCGGCCGCGTCAGGACGTTCAGGCTCGATCCCTTGCAGTGGAACGAATTCGGCTGGCTGGGGGACCACGACGGGGGGCTCTTCCGGATACCGAATATCAACACGATCAAGGGATATTCCTTCGAGCACGCCCTGATCTTCGGTTCTTTGCCCGGCATTGTCAATCAGTCCGACGACAAGGAGCGTGCCAGCCTGCTCAAGTCCTACACGCAGACCTATTTGGAAGAAGAGATCCGGGCAGAGGCGCTCAGCAGGAAGATCGGCCAGTTCAGCCGTTTTCTGGAGCTGGCGGCCCAGGAGTCCGGCACGAACCCGAATCTTACCAAGCTTTCGCTTGAATCAGGCGTCAGCGTCCCGACCATCAAGGAGTATTTCAGCATTCTGGAAGACACTCTTGTGGTCGAGAAGGTCGAACCCTATCTAAAAAATGCACGGAAGAGGATACTCACCTCTCCCCGCTATTACTTCTTCGACCTTGGCGTACGGAATGCCCTTGCGCGGGTGCCGTTGACCGAGGATTTGCTGAATGCGGACAAGGGCAAGCTCTTTGAACACGCCGTCATCCTCGAACTCATCCGCAGGATACGGGCGCAGAACCTTGATTATAAGGTCCATTACTGGCGGACCGGAGGCGGCGCGGAAGTGGACTGCGTCATAGATACGGGTAAGGACATTATTCCGATAGAGATCAAGGCTGGAGCAAAAGTGACGCTGTCAGCCCTGCGCGGGCTTTCGAGTTTTATCGAGACGTACAAGGGGAAGGTGAAAAAGGCCTATGTGGTAACAACGGGGAGGTTGCCCGAAAAGCTGACGGATACGATCACGGCGATACCCTGGCAATTCCTGTAAACACAGAAACCGGGCATTATCCTTTTCCGAGGCGGTAATTACTCCGAATATTGGCATCGGGGTTGCAATACTCCGGAACACTGCGTCTGATTTTCTCTAAATTAACACAGTTGACTGAAAAATCAATATGTTATCACTCTATATCCATATCCCTTTTTGTGTTAGAAAGTGCGGATACTGCGGCTTTTATTCAACACAGTACTCGCCCGGCAGCGCTGATGAATTCATATCCGGCATTAAACACGAGGCGGCAAGTTACCGGAATGATTTCAGCAACAGGCTGTTTACCAACATCTACGTCGGCGGCGGTACTCCAACCGTTCTTTCTCCAGGGCAGTTTGACCGGATCGTGAAAATCATCAGGGAGCATTTTTCGATAGCTGATGACGCTGAATTTACGGTCGAGGCAAACCCGAACACGGTCACGAGCGAGAAACTCTCACGGTTGCTGAAGCATGGAGTGAACAGACTCAGCCTTGGCGTACAGTCCTTTTCCGACGACGCACTGCAAACGCTCGGCAGGCTTCACACCGCGGAACAGGCTGCTGATGCGTTCAGGCTTGCACGATGCGCCGGATTCGGAAATATCGGCGTAGACCTGATCTACGGAATCCCGGGACAGACCGCGGATCACTGGGAGGAGACCGTGGACGCAGCCATCGCGCTCAAACCAGAGCATGTATCCGCTTACGGTCTTTCTTTTGACGAAGGATCACGGTTCAAAAAAGAGGCGGAAGCAGGCCGAATCACGCTGTCTGATGAAGATCTCGTCGCTGCACAGTACGAGAACGCCGTCTGGAAGCTGAACAACGCGGGCTATGGACGCTATGAAATCTCGAACTTTTCCCTGCCGGGATTCGAGTGCCGGCATAATGTGAACTATTGGGAACGGGGAGAATACCTCGGCCTTGGTCCGGGGGCGTGGTCGTTTATTTCTGAAAGGCGATATTCCAATATTGCCGATACAACGGAATACTCACGGAGATTGTCAAACGATCGGACCGCGGTCGATGCTCATGAAAACATTGGACCAGCATCGGCGGCGAGAGAAACAGTCCTGCTAAGACTCAGGACCATGAAGGGCTTGGACCTTCGCGGGTTCGAACGGGAGTACGGCCCCGACTTTTTGCTCCAGCTTGAGAGGAATGCGGTCTTGCTCAGGGAGAGAGGACTTCTCCGCGTCGCAAACGGGCGCATGGCGCTCACTGACCGCGGAATTCTGCTGTCGGACGAGGTATTGGCAAGGCTTTCCGTATAACCTAAATCCTGCAATCGAACCACAGAGTTCACAGAGTAACATACTGATTAAAAGGAACAAACCCTAAAACTGATGTTTCTCTCTGCGCACTCAAAAGGTGACTGCTACAAGTCTTATAATTTTTCAAAATCAAACTCACGAGAACACGGAGAATAAAAGGGTTTTCAAGGTTTTTATACTCAAGATTTATCTCTGTGGCCTCTGTGGTTTGCAGTTTTTAGGTGTTATCTGTCTTCTGTCTTCCGTCTCGCCTTCGGATGCGCCTTGTCATACACCTCCATCAGCGAGTCGAGGTTCACGTGTGTGTACCGCTGGGTGGTAGAGAGGCTTGCGTGTCCCAGGAGTTCCTGGATTGCGCGGAGATCCGCGCCTGATTCAAGCAGGTGTGTGGCAAAGCTGTGTCTCAAGGTGTGCGGACTCGCCTTCTGTTGCAGGCCCAGTTTTTTTCTAGAGCGTTCTAAAATACGCTGAACCGTACGCGCTGTCAAGCGTTTTCCTGAAGGTCCGGTGAAGACCGCCGTGCTTTCAGCGCTGCTGGACCGTGACGCGAAATATACCTCGATTGCATCGAGCGCCTTGTCGCCGATCGGTACGATCCGTTCCTTGCGGCCCTTGCCGCGGATTCGGATAAGGCTGTCGTGGCGGTCTATGTCTTCCCGGTTCATGCCGATGAGTTCGCCGGCGCGGATGCCGGTGGAATAGAGCGTTTCCAGTACAGCCCGGTCTCTCAGCACGGTGTCGCGGTCCTCGGTTTTCCCGGCGCCCGGCGCATCCATGAGTCTCAGCGCGTCGTCGACGGTCAGCACGGCGGGGAGGCGCTTTTCGCGGCGCGGCGTTGCGACCAGCCTCGCGGGATTGCTGGTGAGGATGCCTTCACGATTAAGATACTGAAAGAACGTCCTGATGGCGGAAAGTTTCCTGGCAATGGATGATTTTTTCACCTTGAGCTGCATGAGGTGGGCTATGAACTGCCGGAGAGTTTTATGGTCTACCGCGGACAACTCTGTTTCGCCGAGAAAACCGTCGAGCTGTTCCAGATCGGAGAGATAGCCCCGCTCGGTGTGGGGAGAAACGCTTCGCTCATTCCTGAGATAGGTGATGAAGTCAAAAATGTGTTTCCGCATGAGAATACTTTAGCGTATCAGGCGTGATTTTGCAAGGACGAATCAATTAGGATTTTGCTGGAGAGCCGGATGCCGACGAGGCCTTTTTCCTCGAAGGCTTCTTGGCCGCCTTTTTGGATGGCGTTCGTTTTTTGCGCCCGACACCGTTGCCCGCGTTTTCACGACGTATCGCCAGCAGTTCATAGGCGCGTTCAGGTATCATTTCCTCGAGGCGGTCGCTCCGCGTGAGGCTGGCATTGGTTTCCCCATCGGTGACATATACGCCGAACTTGCCCTCCTTGGCCATAACCGGTTTGCTGCTTACCGGGTCATTGCCGAACTCGCGCAACGGAGGCCTTGGTGCGGCGCGCCGTCCGAACTGGCGCGGTGTTGCAAGCAGCGCAAGGGCTTGTTCAACGGTAATATCGAAGATCTGTTCTTCGCCGGCGAGCGTGCGACTTTCTTTGCCCTTGGTGATATAGGGGCCATAGCGGCCATTTTGCGCGGTGATCGCCACGCCATCAGCCGGATCAATGCCCACCACACGCGGCAGCGATAGCAGCCGCGCCGCGTCCGGGAGAGTGGTGTGAGCCGAATCCATTGTCTTGAACAAGGACACCATCTTCGGTTTGTCAAGCCCTGGCGGGAGAGCATCAGGAGTGCCCCACTGTACATACGCGCCGTAGCGACCGTTCTTGATAAACAGAGGCAGACCGTCGATTTCGCCGATCGGGTCGGTCCCCTTTGGCGCGGCGAGCAGTTTCAGCGCCGCCTCCAGTGTCAGTTCATCGGGCGTCATGGTATCGGGAACGCCGGCCGTCTCTTCACCGCGGCGAACGTAGGGCCCGAATTTCCCGGGCTTAACCACGACTTCAAGGCCGGTTTCCGGGTCAATGCCGACGGGGAAGGTGTTGATCGTCGAAGCATCGATCTCGTCCAGGTTTATTGCAACGCGTTGCTTGAGACCAACGAGGCCCTGGTCATTGCCGAAATAAAAATCAGCGAGCCACTGTTCCTTCTTCTGCAAACCCTGCGCGATCGCATCGAGATCTTCTTCCGTGTTCGCGGTAAAACTGTAGTCGACAAGACCGGAGAAGTGCTTCACCAGCAGATTAATGACGGAGAACGCGACCCAGTTGGGCACCAGCGCCTGGCCTTTTTTCCACACATAACCGCGATTGACGATCGTTTGCATGATGGATGCCCAGGTTGAGGGACGGCCAATGCCCAGTTCCTCAAGTTTTTTGATTAGTGAAGCTTCGGTGTACCGCGCGGGCGGCTGCGTGACGTGTCCACTCGGTGTAACGTTCGCAATGTCGATCTTGTCACCAACAGCAAGCTTCGGCAGCAGCGCTTCACGCTTGCTGTTCTCGGTATCGTCATCGGTGGATTCCTCGTACACCTGCCGGTAGCCCGCAAAGGCGATCGTAGTGCCGCTCGCGGTGAATTCACAGTCAGTTCCTTTGCTCAGTGCGCCCAGCCGTATGCTGACGGTGGTGCCGTTCGCGTCGGCCATCTGCGAAGCGAGCGTGCGCTGCCAGATCAGCTCATACAGGGCAAGCTCCTGGGGGTTAAGATCACTCTTGAGTTCGCGCGGCGATCGCATCGGCGTGCTCGGACGGATCGCTTCATGAGCTTCCTGGGCATTTTTCACTTTTGATGAGTAGCTGCGAGGGGTCGGAGCGAGGTACTGCTGACCGTATAACTTCCCCACTTCCGCGCGGATTTCCGCAAGCGCCTCATCGGAGATTACCACATTGTCCGTCCGCATATAGGTGATGAAACCGCGTTCATATAAATTCTGTGCGACACGCATGACCTGTGCCGCGGACAGCCGCAATTTCCGGCCGCCTTCCTGCTGGAGGGTTGACGTCATGAACGGCGCCTTTGGCGAAGAGCGATAGGGTTTTTCCTCGACGCCGCGGACCGTGAGAAGAGTTTTATCAAGACCGGCTGCCAGCGCCATGGCCCGGGTCTTGTCAAGGACGACGACCTTGTCGCCGGCACGACCCGTGCTGTCGAAATCCCTGCCCGTTGCGACTTTGGCGCCGTCGAGGGTGACGAGAACGGCCATAAACGGAGGTGTCGTCGCGGTCACGACTTCGATACCCCAGTATCCGGCAGCGACATGAGCGATGCGTCCCTGTTCGCGTTCCACCACGAGACGAAGCGCCGGGCTCTGGACCCGGCCGGCCGACAGGCCGCGATTTACGCGTCGCCACAGCACCGGAGACACCTCGTATCCAAAGAGCCGATCCAGTATCCGGCGGGTCTCGGCAGCATCAACCAGCCCGTGATCGATGCCGCGGGTATTGGCGACCGCGTGTTCGATTGCGGATTTGGTGATTTCATGGAACACCATGCGCCGCACCGGTATCTTCGGTTTCAGGTGCTCAACGAGGTGCCACGAGATCGCTTCACCCTCGCGGTCTTCGTCGGTCGCGAGATACAGGGCGCTTGCGCTTTTCAGCGCTGTCCGGAGCTCTCGCACCACCTGTATTCCGCGTTCGGTGAGCTCGTAGGTGGGTTTAAATCCATTGTCGACATCGACCGCGAGACCTTTGCTCGGGAGGTCCGCAATATGGCCGACAGAGGCGCGCACATCAAATGCATCGCCGAGATATTTGGCGATGGTTTTTGCCTTTGCCGGAGATTCTACTATGACGAGTGATTTCATACGTGAATACCTAATTCCAGGCTGTTTTTTTGATCCGCCGGAGACTCGCCGTAGAGCTGCGCTCCCGCTCATGAGGGGAGACAAACAGGATAAAGGCGATGAGGTTCTTAATATGGTCAAGCTCTATCCGTTCGGTGTATACCGCCATGGCCTCTTCCAGCAGTTCTTCCCGCTGGTCCTCGGAGATGATGCCGAGGTGCGTGAGCTTGGAGATAAAACCAAAGGCGTCGACGGTGAACCGTTCCCGCTCTTCCCGGTTCATCGCCCTCATGCGGATGGACGAGGCCTTCGGCTCCGTTGTGAAGAAGCTCTCGGACTGTTTTTGCACGAGGGCCTGCATCAGCATGAGCGCGGCGTCCGCCTCGCGGAGCCGGAAGCCGCTGTTGAGCAGGGTCTGCATGATCTTGCCTTCGTTGTCGAACAGCTCCTGTTTGTCCCGAACCTGGTCCGCGATAAGCGAGAACAGGTTCATCATTTGGTCGTTCAAGAAAACCTCCGATATACAAACATAGAGAATAGAGAAAAACTACAAAAATAAATTTACCACGGATTAACACGGAGTTGCACACCCTGCACTCGCGTTACCACTCGTAAACGCTGGGCGCAGGCTGATTGAAAAATATTAAGGACTAAATCTTGAATTCTTTTCCGTGTTCATCAGTGTGCATCCGTGGTAAAAATGTATTTATGGTTCTCGCTTGTCATAGTTATGATTCTTCCCGTACAAAATACTTTCCCGGAAGCTGTTTCGCAAGCCCTTTCAGCTCCAGGTTGAGCAAGACCCCGCTCAGCTTTCCCGCCGCGGTACGGCTTTCATTCATGATGCTGTCAATGTGCTTCGGCTCATGCGTGATGCAGCAGAACACGGTCTTTTCCTCCTGCGTGAGCGCGGGCAAGGGCCGGGGCGGCATTCCTTGCGCTTTGTCCGCTTTTTGCATCCCAAGGTCCCGCAGGACATCCTCCGCGCCTTCCACCAGGATCGCGCCCTGCTTGATCAGGTTGTTCGTTCCCCTGCTGGTCAGCGAACCGATGTTGCCTGGCACGGCATAGAGCGCGCGGCCCTGTTCGAGGGTATACTTCGCGGTGATGAGCGAGCCGCTGTCCTCGGCTGCCTCGATGATCACGGTCCCGCGCGAAAGCCCGCTGATGATCCTGTTCCTCGACGGGAAGTATCCGGATTCGGGCTGCGTGCCAAAGGGGTTCTCGGTCACCACGGCCCCGGTCCGGCTGATCTCTTCCATCAGGCCCTTGTTCTCGGGCGGATATGCCACGTCGATGCCGCATCCGAGCACCGCGATGGTCCTGCCTTTTGCGGCGAGCGCGCCGCGATGCGCCTGGGTATCGATACCTCTCGCCATTCCGCTGACAACGGTAAAACCCGCCGAGGAAAGTTCCGATGCGATCCGGCGCGTTACGGTTGTCCCGTAGTGCGTGGGCTTTCGAGTGCCTACGATCGCAATTGCGTTCCTGTCCTCGGTCCGCAGCGCGCCTTTCACGTACAGGTAGAGCGGGGGATCAGGCGTGTTCCTGAGGCTGTCGGGATACGAGGGGCTATCCGCGGTTATGATCGCAACGTTTGCATCAGCCGCCTTCGCGATTTCCTGTTTTGCCTGTTCTTGCCAGGGGAACGATCCAATCGCCGCGGCGACTTTGTCGGACAGTCCGCCGATTTTCCTGAGCTCATCAGGGGGAGCGGAGAGCGCTCGTTCCGGTGAACCGAAAAGATCGACAAGCTTCCTGAACGTGACTCTTCCGACTCCCGGAATGCCGCTGAGTCCTATCCAAAAGAGAGCCGGATCGGAATTTATTTGCATGAGGCTGTCCGTTGTGTGGGCTCTTTTCGCACGTAAGGTTTGAAATTATACACACGCGGAGAAGATAGTCAAGTTTATTTTTACGAACCGTTCCAAAAGGATGATATCATGCGCTCTCGTGAAGCTGAATTTGCATTTTGCATTGGCTGCGGCCAAAGGCCGCACTACGTTTCCACCGCGGACACCCTGTTTCTTCCTCCCTCTTTCGAAGTATAGAGGGCCGTATCAGCGAGATTCACGAGGGTGTCGATATCGTCTAGGGGCGTGCAGCAGCCGGCCACGCCGATGCTGAGCGTGAGACGGATCCGGTCCTTTCCCGGGAGCGCAACATCGCTTTCCGAGGCGAAGAGGCGGATCTTTTCGGCAATCTTTTTTGCGCCGACGAGCGATGTTTCGGGCAGGATGATCATGAACTCATCACCGCCGTATCGTCCCAGGATGTCCGCTTTCCTGAGGGTATTTTTCAGGGATTCGGCAACAGCCTGGAGCGCCCTGTCTCCCGCGGCATGGCCATACGTATCATTTATCTCCTTGAACTTGTCGACATCGCAGAGGAGCAGCGAAAGATCGCTGTCATACCGCTGCGCGCGGTCTATCTCGTGATTGAGCGTGTCGGTGAGCGCCCGTCTGTTCAAGAGCCCGGTGAGGCTGTCGGTCGTCGACAGATGATTCAGTTTGGTGATCAACTGCTTTTTTTCCTCCTCCGCCTTTTTACGATCGGTAATATCCCTGGCATATTGGATGACATGGGTGACGTTCCTGTTCTGGTCGAAAATAGGATACGTATAGATCTCCAGCCACATCCCGGCCCCGTTGGGAAGAGTTACCAGCTTTTCCTTTGCGCAAGGGTCTGCTGATTGAAATGTTTTTTCGACGACACACTCCTCGCAGATGCTGTTTCTCTTATACAGCGCCTCATAGCATTTTTTTCCAAAAAGATCTTTTGGCAGCTTGTTTCTAACGCGCGTATAAGCGTCATTGAATTTTATCATCTGGTAATCCCGGTCCACGATGCTGAGGGGATCATGGAAGCTGTCGAAGATGGTGCTCAAAAAACTTTCCGACCGGTAGATCTCTTCTTCCTTCCGGCCGCGGTCATGGATCTCCTTATACAGGAGTTCGTTGACGGCAGAGAGCTTCTCGTTCCGTTCCTCCACCTGTTTCTCAAGCTGCTCACGGTGCGCTCGTGATTCCTCCGCCAGCTTGTTGCGTTCGGTACTGTCTCGAAATTTGGTTATAACAACTCCGTAGACGGCGAGGCCCGAGATAATGAGCAAGCGGGAATAAAGGTCACGAAGAGGAACATTGAAAAGAAAAAGATCCAAAAACGTTCCCTGGCGGAATATGAACGCACCGGTCGCTGCGTCCGCTGTCCAGAGGAAAAGGGCGGCAATGACGGAAAAGGCGAGTGTTTTCTGTTCATCTTTCATCGTATCTCCATGTAAATACGGTTGATCACTAAATTATTTGCAATATGCGTGCCCATATGATTAATCGTAATTTATCAATAAGATATGTTGTTGATTGTGCTTAAAGTATGTACTGAGCTACTTAGTCAGGCAGGCAATTCTACACTTTACACCAAGCCGCTCAGTACTGCACGCCGGTCTGGAGACAAAATACGCAGCTCCCAGGCGCATGGCAAAATGTCCCAAGGACCAGGAGAAAGAGGAGTCGCCTTTGTGTAATGCAAAGAGGGAAAAAGCAAAGTACGGATAGGTGGCCGTTGATGCATGCGCCGACAAAGGGGAGGGGGCCGGGGTTTCCTGGGTAGCTTGATCCCCGTCTTGTACTCTTTCGCCCAGCACTTCCGCAACAAAATTAATCTTGCCTGAAAATCTTATAGAAAACCGATAATTATCCGCTATAGGCCCCCTTGAGCAAATTCGCATTCATAAAAGACTTAACTTTTTACCTTGAATCTGATATTTGTAAAGCTATCAGAAAGGAGGGGCTATGAAACACCGTACTGTTCTTTCAGAAAAGGAGCGTCGCGCCCGGTCGCGGGCCACTCAGCTTATCCACGACAAACCCCTTATTGTCGGCGGCCTGGTGGAAATGGCGCGAACCTGCGGGAAACCGAAATGTAAATGCACCGCCGGAGAAAAACACAAGTCGTGGTACCTTTCCTTGCGGCACAAGGGCAAGAGGAAGATGATCCATATCCCGCGAGCTTGTGAAGAAGATATCTTTGAAGGGATAAAAACCTATCAGGAAGTGTGGGAACGGATGGGCCTTATCTCTGATGCAAATCTTGAGCGAATTATCACTTCCCTGAAGGGCAAGGAGTAGCGTATTCTTCGAAGGGTTCTCCGATATTCCGATAAGATATTCGACCTGAAAGCGCATATAAGGGCTATTCGCGATGGCCGCGTTCGCCCCAGGATCAAGACGAGCACCGTGATCTCAAGCGTTCTCGTGATGCTGCTGTCCCGTATGGGAAGCTTCAACGCCCTGGCGCAGACGAAGTCCTGTTTTTTTTGGAAAGAGGAGAACAAAGGAGTTTTGCCGAGCGCGGATACGATCGGCAACGTAGCCGGTCAAGTCGACCTCACCACGCTCAGACCGATTCTAAAACAGGTCTATTATCGCCTTAAGCGAAATAAGGCGCTCAAGCCTCTTTTCCCGAACAGCGGATTTACCGTGATTCTAGACGGCCATGAGTCCAGCGCAAGCTAGAAACAATGCTGCTGCGGGTGTCTCCATCGGAAGGTCGAAACGGCCGCGGGGACCGCCATTCAATTCTATCACCGTCATGTCATGGCCGTTCTTTTATGCAAGGATTTTGTCCTGCCGCTGGACCTGGAGATGCAGCGTCCGGGTGAGGATGAAGTAGCGGCGGCAACCCGGCTTTTAGAGCGGTTGTTTCGTGATTATCCCCGCGCCTTTGATATGGTTGTCGCCGACGGACTGTATGCGCGAGCGCCTTTTTTCAAGATGGTTGGGGATCACGGAAAAGACGTTATTGCGGTTCTCAAGGATGACCGGAGGGATTTGTTCCAGGATGCCATGGGTCTTTTTAAGCAGGAAAAGCCCGTTGTTTTCCAAAGGGAGGACGTTACCTATGAGTGCCGGGATATAGAGGGGCTTACGTTCTGGTCGCAGCTTGGCAAAGAGGTTCGTGTTGTTCAGTCGTTGGAGACGAAGACCGTTCGCCCCCAGATGACAGGCCGGGAAGAATTGCGCAAGTCGAAATGGATGTGGGTCACAACGGTTTCAAAAGAACGAGTCAGTACGGAACCGTTTGTGATAACCGGTCACAAGCGGTGGGACATTGAAAACAAGGCGTTCAATGAACTCGTCAACTCATGGCATGCCGACCACGTGTACAAACATACTCCAACAGCCATCGAGGCGTGCTGGCTTTTGACCATGCCGGCCTATAATCTATTCCATGCCTTCATCCATTTAAACCTTAAAGCAGCCGTCCGCGAATCGCATACGAAACAGCATTTTGCCTGCCTGATTGCCGCGGATTTATATGTAGAACCTAAAGCCTCATCGCCGTAATTAGCCCTGTCTTGGAGAGTGGCGGCATCGATCCCTCTTTATCGCTAAGAGAAGAAATCTTAGCCGGGGGGAGCTATTCACTCTTTCGTGTAAAAAGCCGATCTTATGCGTATCCCTCCGCCAAAATCCGGTCAAATTGAGCTATGCGAATATGCGGTAAGCGCAAACACAATGTATTATGTCGCATTGCTTGAGTTTTTTAACCTTGTTTCGGAATTCCTGGGGGTAGGCCATGCAGCTTGCATTTTAGTCTTCTTCTCTGTATATTATCAATATGCTGGTTGTGTCAGCGGACATCTGAGGAACGTTGATACCCGACAAGCAATTTGTCTGACCATCACTTACCCTCCAATCCTAAACCGGTGGTGACACCCATAACATCCGGGAAGGACTAATGCGCGTCGCGTATTAACGTCCCCAAGTTCGGTCGGAATGTCAACAACTCAACAAATCAATGACCCCATATGGTCCCAGCAATAGACGCAGTTTTTGCAGTTTTTTTTCGATTGACCAACAATTTTTGATGCACTATACTATGAGTGGTTGAGTAAACTGTAGTTCTCGGAATGAAATTCCGGGAACGTTTGGAGGGAGGATAAAATGCTGACAATGAGGATCCAATACAATGTGCCGCCCGAACGGACAATTACGGTAAAACTGCCGGATCAGGTCGAACCAGGGCCTCACGAACTGATTCTGGTTTTGGATAAAACAGTTGCCGGAGAAGACGTTGTTACAGATACTATTAAGCTCATGAAATTGGCAGGCTCCGTGCCGGGGTTCTACGGCATTGATGGAGTAACATACCAACGCGCCCTCAGAGATGAATGGTCGTGAGATATTTGCTTGATACAAATACGATCATCTATCTGCTGATTGAAAATAACGTGCGGTAGCAGCTTAACCACCCTCTCAGCAGGAAGCCGCTGACAGTATAAGGGCGGCGGTGCATCAATGGTAGAGGCGCAAATCAGGCATTCACTTCTCCGCATTCAAAAATACCCTCATGTATTTGCAGTAAGTCCGCGGTGTTGAAATGAAACCAAACCAACCGATCAAACTCGGCATCAGCTCCTGCCTCATGGGCAACAATGTCCGCTACGACGGCGGGCACAAGCTCGACCATTATCTGCGCGACACGCTCGGACAGTTCATCGAGTGGGCGCCGGTCTGCCCTGAGGTGGAATGCGGCTTGCCCATACCGCGGGAGGCAATGGACCTGGTCGGTGATC
>JANONA010000339.1:0-2900 GCA_031420575.1 Nitrospirota bacterium
GACGGCGCGGGCGAAGCGAAAGCGCCGCGACCGCTGATGATGACGGGAAAATCGATATTCCCGGCGCTCCTTGCGACGAAGCGAAGTAACCGACCTGAGTAGTTACACTCCACGTACAAAAAACTACTTCGGCTTCCACTCCGTGCCGTCCGCCCGGTCGAAAAGCTCCACGCCGCCGTTGTCAAGAATATTGCGTATCCGGTCGGCCTCGGCCCAGTCCTTGCGCGTCCGGGCCTCATTCCGCAGGTGAATAAGCTCTTCGATCCGCTCGAGGACGAGGGTGACCTTGCTGTCCGCCATCCTGCCTTCCGAAAACCACTCCTCGGGCGCGCGCAGGAATATGCCGAGGGTCTTGCTCACATCCTCGAAGGACGCGGCGGCGGCTGACAACAGCCCGTACACGGCGTCTTCGTTCTTTTTGTCCGCCTCCGCAAGGACTTTGTTCACCTCGCGCACAAGGTCGTAGATAAGCCCGATGGCAAAAGCGGTGTTAAAGTCATCATCCATGGCCTCTTCAAAAGCCCTGGGCAGATTCCGGATTTTTTCATAGAGCGGCCGGTCAGCGGCCTCGATGACCTCTTCGGGCTTCACCGCGGGAGGCTTCTTCCCGGCAAGGAACTTCAGTATCCCTTCCTTCATCGTATAGAACCGGTCGAGCCCCGCGCGTACGTCCTTCAGGCTCATATCGGAGAAATCGATGGGGCTGCGGTAATGTGTGGAAAGCAGGAACAGCCGCACTACTTCCGCGTCATACCGGCCCAGTATGTCCCGGATCGTGAAAAAATTGCCGAGCGACTTGGACATCTTCTCCTGATTGATATTCACGAACCCGTTATGGAGCCAGTAGTTCACGAACCGCTTGCCCGAGTAGGCCTCGCTCTGCGCGAGCTCGTTCTCGTGGTGCGGAAAGACCAGGTCCTTGCCGCCGGCATGAATGTCAAAGGTCTCGCCGAGGTGCTTGAATCCCATGGCCGAGCACTCGATATGCCAGCCCGGCCTGCCCGGTCCCCAGGGACTGTCCCAGGCCGGCTCGCCCGGCTTCGAAGCCTTCCAGAGAGCGAAGTCGAGAGGGTCGAGCTTGCGCTCGTCAACCTCCACGCGCGCGCCCGCCTTCAGGTCCTCGGGGTTCCGTTTCGAGAGCTTGCCGTACTCCTTGAAGCTCGCCACGCGGAAGTACACGTCGCCGTCCACCACATAGGCATGCCCTTTTGTCACGAGGCCCTTGATGACCTCGATCATCTCATTGATATGCTCCGTAGCTTTTGGCTCGATGTCCGCCCTGCCCACGCCCAGACGCTTCATGTCCTCCTGGTACGCTTCGATGTACTTATGGGCAACCTCGTGGGGAGCAATCCCCTCTTCCCTGGCGCGGTTGATGATCTTATCATCAACATCGGTGAAGTTCCGCACGTACGTTACGTCGAAGCCCTTGCGCCTGAAGTAGCGCTGAATCAGGTCGAAAGCCACGGCCCCGCGCGCGTGGCCGATGTGGGAAAAATCATACACCGTCACACCGCAGGCATACATGGTCATCTTGCCGGGATGGATCGGGACAAACTCTTCCTTCTTCCCGCTCAGGGTATTGTAAAGTTTTATCATAGACAAACGGTCCTCAGGTGATGTACCCTTTTAATAGTATAATGGATTTTCCGCCGCTTTTGACGTGAATCGGAATATTATAGATTACGGCAATCTTTGTCAAGAAGTTTCGGAAGAACAGGAGTGGAACATGCCCGTAAAATCAATGAGATTCGTGGTCCACGAACATAAAGCCTCACGGCTCCACTATGACTTTCGCCTCGAAATAGGCGGCGTGCTCAAGTCCTGGGCAATCCCCAAGGGTCCGTCCATGAACCCCGCGGACAAACGGCTCGCGGTCATGGTGCCTGACCATGTGCTGATCTATGTCGATTTCGAGGGCATTATCCCCGAGGGAAGCTATGGCGCGGGGCCGGTCGTGGTCTGGGACGCGGGTGAGTTCGAACTGCTTGAGACCGGGGATCCTGAAACGGCGCTCAGAACAGGCAAGCTCAGTTTCGAGCTCAAGGGGAAGAAGCTGAAGGGCGCCTTTGCTCTTGCACGGATGAAGGGGCTCCCGAAAGGCGCCGGCAAAGAATGGCTGCTCATAAAGAAGAAGGACTCTCACGCCCTGCCATACTATGCCATCAGGACCGAGCTTACGCCCGCGCGGCTCGCAAAGCTCAGGGAAAAGGCGCCGCCCCGTGAAATGGGATGAATCTCCACGCGGCAAGCTGAGGGGCTATTTAACCCATGTTTAAATTACAGATGAAAAACGTAATGCGGGAGCGTTGCGGAGAGCGTTGTTCCTTGCCTCTTGTCGGGTAAAAAGGCGGCCTGTAAAAACAGACAGCCTCTCTTCATCCGCTCGGTAGTTGCGCTGCTACATCCTCACGAAGGCCTCTTTCGGCGCGTTGCACACCGGACACTTCCAGTCATTGGGCAGGTCCTCAAACTTCGTTCCTTCTTTCGCCTCGTCATAAACATATCCGCATACGGTGCAACTCCACATAATGGCCTCCTTATACTAACGGCAAAATCAGATGCATGATGCCAGATCCATGATACATCGTTAACTACGGGTTTTGTCATACATCCTGCATCGTGCATCCTGTATTTAGAACTTCTTATGATATTCGATCGTTTTTTCCGCAAACTGTTTTCCAAACTCAAAGCATTTTTTATCATCATCGGGACTCGGCCGGTAGAGGACCTCCACACCGGGCTCGACTGTTTCCAGGCCCATCTTTTTGAAGGCCTCGTACGCCTCCTTCACCGCGCCGCCGCCCCAGCCAAAGCTTCCGAACGCGCCGGTAAGCCTGTTTTTGGGGCGAAGCCCCCTGAGGTGCGTGAGGAACTCGGCAACCGAGGGAAACATGATA
>JANONA010000340.1:0-3779 GCA_031420575.1 Nitrospirota bacterium
CAGGAAGGATGTCTCCTCTCTCACGAACGACGCCGCCTATCTCGAACGAGTAGCCCGCGATAAACTGGGGCTTGCGCGTCCGGGAGAGATAGTGTACTATTACGAGGATACGATGATGCAAACGGTAAATCCCAAATAACAGCAACTACTCAGGTTGTCAGGTTCACGGTTCACGGTTGGCTGCTTTGCTCTCCTGAAATTTTTTGAGATAGTTGATGAATCCACGAACGACAGCACGTGTTCATCTGGCCTCAGTTGCCAAGCCTCAATATCTTCAAACCGTTCAATCTTCATCGCTCTTTAACCTTGAACCTTGAACCGTGAACCGTGGAACTTTGAACCTGAGTAGTTACAAATAACAAATATTTTTCCCAACCCCATGTCCGACTATCCTCTTTATATAGCTTTTGTCTGGCACATGCACCAGCCGTATTACAAGGATGATATGACGGGCGCCTACATCCTTCCGTGGGTCCGTATGCACGGCATCAAGGACTACTACGACATGCCCGCGCTTCTGAACGATTTTCCCGATATCCACCAGACGTTCAACCTTGTTCCTTCCCTCCTCAAGCAGATCCAGGATTACGTGGAGAACAATGCCACGGACACGTTCCTAACCCTGACGCTCAAGCCGGCAACGGAGCTCGATCAGTCCGACAAGCTGTTCCTGCTTAAGAACTTCTTCATGGCGAACTGGGACACCATGATCAAGCCTTATCCCGCTTACTGGCGGCTCCTTGACCGCCGGGGCTACAGTGTTTCCCCCAACGACCTTTTAAACGCCGTCCGCTACTATACCACTCAGGACTATCTCGACCTCCAGGTCTGGTTCAATCTCACCTGGTTCGATCCGCTCTTTAAGAACAACGATCCGTTCCTCAAGGGATTAGTGCGGAAGGATTCGGGGTTCAACGAGAACGAGAAGGCGCTGCTCATACAGAAGCAGCGTGAGGTCATGGCGCTCATCATTCCGGAGTATAAGCGGCTCGCTGAGATCGGCAGGATCGAGCTCACGACGACCCCTTTCTATCACCCGATCCTGCCGCTCCTGTGCGACACGAACCTCGCGAAGGCGGCGGTTCACGATATCCATCTTCCGGTCAACCGCTTTTCCCACCCCGAGGACGCCCGGGTCCAGATTGACCGGGCGATGGCCTACCACGAGAAGCTTTTCGGCTCGCGGCCCGCGGGCATGTGGCCTTCCGAGGGGTCGGTGGCCGAGGAAATCCTCCCGCTCCTCACCGACGCGGGGATCAAATGGATCGGCACGGACGAGGGGGTGCTCGCCCGTTCGCTGGGTATCCATATCGAGCGCGATTTTGCCGGCATCATGAAGAACCCCGAGGTCCTCTACAAGCCGTATCTTGCGGGCAAGGGCGACAAGCGTGTCTCCATCGTGTTCCGCGACCACACGCTCTCGGACCTTGTCGGCTTCGTGTACTCCAAATGGGACTACAAGAACGCGGTACACGACCTCATCGACCGGCTTCACCGGGTACGACAGGGGCTTTCGGACGGGCCGCACTTAGTCTCTATAATCCTCGACGGCGAGAACGCCTGGGAATACTACCAGAACGACGGCAGGGACTTCTTCCTTTATCTCTACGAACGGCTGAGCCGGGAGCAGGGCCTCCGATGCGTGACCGTGGGGGAATATCTCAAAGAACATCCGGCGCAGGCGACGATCGAGCGGCTTCACGCGGGCTCGTGGATCAACGCGAACTACCGCGTCTGGATCGGCCACGAAGAGGACAACCGGGCCTGGGACCTGCTTGCGCAGACGCGTCAGGCGCTTGTGGATTACGCGCCCTGTGATGGTGACGCGGAAAAAATTGCCAGGGCCTGGGAGGAAATCTACATCGCCGAGGGAAGCGACTGGTGCTGGTGGTACGGCGACGACCACTTCTCGGAAAACGATGAAGAGTTCGACCTCCTCTTCAGGACGCATTTGATGAACGTTTACCGCATTATCGGTCTCGATGTGCCCGACGAACTCCAGATATCCATCCTGCGCGAGGACCGGCAGGCGTTGCCCACGGTGGAGCTTACGGCGTTCATCACGCCGACCATCGACGGCCAGGTCACGAATTACTTCGAATGGCTGCCGGCCGGGTTCTACGACGTGAGTCAGGGCGGGGGGGCCATGCATCGGGGCGCCTCCATCATCACGCACATCTACTATGGCTTCGATCTTAAGAACATGTTCGTGCGCCTCGACCCGAGCGGGAGCCTCAGGGATGAGAAGGCGGCGGAGCTTGCGTTCTTCATTAACTTCCTGAACCCCAAAGGCCTCGACGTGGAAGTTCGGGTCGCGCCGCTGGAGCGACGGGTAAGCGCAACGCTCTCTCGCGGCGAGAACGGAGCCCGGAACCAGGTAGCCGCGATCCACACGGTCTCCGCGAACGATATCATCGAGCTTGCCGTGCCCTTCGACCTGCTCGGCGTACAGCCGAACGACGAGATCCAGCTCTTTGTCACCGTTGAGCACGCGGGTTCGGAGGTCGAAAAGTGGCCCTACCGCGGGTACATCCAGTTCAAGGTCCCGACCGACGACTTCGAGGCCATGATGTGGCAGGTGTAACCATACAGGGGGCCGCCGTTACTGTTCAGTTATGCGGTTGCCGCGTAAAGAGCATACCCGGTAAAAGGTGACATGACGCTTTTCCAAAGAGGTTTTATACCATGGCGGTTGGAACAGGCAGTCCGCGCCGATTATTCTATTCCTGTTTTCTCTCTCTATGGAGTTGGGCCGGCCTAGCAGCCTGTAAGGACTTAATCGTGAAGATGCCTAATTGGTTGCGGCGCGTGCTGAAAATTGACGCGGGGGTTATATTTTTCTGATGCTCGACACACTTCATTTCGACAACCAATTTACCCGCGAGCTGCCGGTGGACCAAAATACCGCCAATTTTCGGCGCCAGGTGGATGGCGCCTGTTATTCGCGTGTGGCACCGACGCCGGTTGCCGCACCACATCTGATTGCCTATGCGCACGAAGTAGCTGAACTGCTCGATATCACGCCTGCAGCCTGTGAATCGCCGGAATTCGTGCAGGTGTTCTCCGGCAACCGGCTCCTCAATGGAATGGATCCGTTCGCCATGTGTTATGGTGGTCACCAGTTCGGTCACTGGGCCGGACAGCTCGGGGACGGTCGCGCCATCATCCTGGGCGAGACCGTGAATCGCGCGGGACAACGTTGGGCGTTGCAACTCAAGGGTGCCGGCCCCACACCTTATTCGCGCACCGCCGATGGCCTGGCCGTCTTGCGCTCCTCGATTCGCGAGTTTCTGTGCAGCGAAGCCATGCACCAACTCGGCGTACCGACCACCCGCGCCCTGTGCGTGGTGGCCACCGGTGAAAGCGTCATGCGTGACATGTTCTACGACGGCACTCCGCGCCCCGAGCCCGGCGCCATCGTGTGCCGGGTGGCGCCGAGCTTCACGCGTTTTGGCAATTTCGAGATTCTCGCGTCTTGCAATGAAATTGATGTTCTGCGAAAGCTGGTCGATTACACGCTGGCAACAGATTTTCCCGAACTGGGTGCGCCCGGCAGGGAAACCTACATCCGCTGGTTTCGCGAGGTCTGCATGCGCACGGCGCTGATGATTGCGCACTGGATGCGGGTGGGCTTCGTGCACGGCGTGATGAACACCGACAACATGTCCATTCTCGGCCTGACCATCGACTACGGCCCTTACGGCTGGCTGGAAAACTATGATCCCAACTGGACTCCGAATACGACCGACGCCCAGCACCGCCGCTACCGTTTCGGCGCG
>JANONA010000341.1:0-8169 GCA_031420575.1 Nitrospirota bacterium
TCATGCTCGTCGAAGCCGTGGAGAAGCCCGGGGGAGGGGACCGGTTCATCATTGAAACGCTTGCTCAGGTGAAAACGCCGGTCTTCCTCCTGATCAACAAGGTGGACCTTATTCAAAAAGACGCCCTTCTGCCGCTGATCCAGGAATACAGCAAGCTCTACACCTTTGCCGAGATCATTCCCGTGTCCGCGCTCAAGAACGACCTTGGCGGCCTTATCGGGACGATTCTGAAGCGCTTGCACCAGGGGCCTCGGTACTTCCCCGACGACCAGCTCACGGACCAGCCCGAGCGGTTCATTGTGTCGGAGCTGATCAGGGAAAAGATCTTCGAGCTCACCAAGGAGGAGATACCCTATTCAACGGCGGTGGTCATCGAGGAGATGAAGGAAGAACCGGAGATTACGCGCATCCACGCGGTCATCTATGTGGAGCGCGATTCGCAGAAGGGCATCCTGATCGGTAAGGGCGGGGGTATGCTGAAGCGGATCGGCACGCTTGCCCGGATAGACGCGGAGAAGCTGCTGGGGACGAAGATCTTTTTGAAGCTCTTTGTGAAGGTAAAGAAGGGCTGGCGCGAGGACGAGCGCATGCTGAAGAATTTCGGCATTCTGGAAAAGTGAAGCAAGCTCTTTTTGGGCTTGGAATTTACACGCGGGAGTGTGGCTATGCATGAACTCGTAAACTGGCTGGTAAACACCATCGGCGCTTTGGGGTATCCCGGTATTTTCATCCTTATGACCATTGAAAGCTCGGCATTCCCTTTTCCGAGCGAGGTCATCATGATACCCGCCGGGTATCTGGTCCAAAAGGGTGAGATGAACATGGTTGCCGTGATTTTATGCGGCACTTTCGGCAGCCTTGCCGGGGCATACGCGAACTACTTCGCGGCCCATCACTTCGGCAGACCGCTTCTCGTCAAGTACGGCAGGTACATCTGGCTTACGGATGAAAAGCTCGCAAAAGTGGAAAAATATTTCAGGGAGCACGGCGAGGTGTCCATGTTCGTCGGCAGACTGCTGCCCGGCATCAGGCAGCTTATTTCTCTCCCGGCAGGCCTTGCGGGAATGAACCACGTAAAGTTTACCCTCTATACCCTGGCCGGAGCCGGGATCTGGGTCACGGTACTTTCGTTTATCGGTTATTTCATCGGCGCGAGCAGGCATCTGGTGGCGCAGTATACCCGGCATGCCGTTATCAGCGCCGTTGTTCTGAGCGTTCTGATTGCCGTGGTGTATGTCTGGAATCATCGGAGGAAGAAACAGGTGAACACGGATAGCGCGAAGTAACATGATTGGCGGCTAACCGGGCTATCCATGAAATCCAAGACCGAATCAATCATCATCAGCAGCATGAATCTGGGCGAGGCGGACAAGCTCGTCACCTTCTTTTCCCTTGACCGGGGCATGCAGAAGGGAGTGGCCAGGAACGCGCGAAAGTCCTTCAAACGCTTTGGCGCGGGGTTGGAGTCCTTTACGCTCTCCCGCCTCCAGCTCTATGAACGAGAGCACCAGGACCTCGTCCGTATTGAGTCCGCGGACATTCTCTCCCAGCACCCGGGGATCTGCGCAGACCTGGGCCGCGCGGCCGCCGGCGCGGTAATGCTGGAGCTTGTGAAAGAGCTGGCGCCTCCGGGCGAGCGCAATGCCTCGGCTTTTCTGCTCCTCTCGCATGTCCTCCGGCTCCTGAACGTCGGCGAGGATCCGCTTTTTCTGCTCAGGATATTCGAGATCAAGTTCCTCTCGCTCCTGGGCTATCAGGCCAAACTCGACCACTGCCTTTCCTGCGGGATTAAACCAAAAGGGGACGTGATATTCCTCGGCATGAAGGGCGGAATGCTCTGCCCTGACTGCATGGTCTCTTCCGGTGAACCGCAAATAAGGCTTTCCCAGGGCGCCGTGGGATTCTACTACCAGGCGCTCAGGATGGACATGGACAAGGTCCGCAGACTCAAACCCTCCCCCGGCATCATGCGGGAGCTCGACCAGGCCTTCTCCGCTCATACCTTTCACATCCTCGGCAAGAGGCTCAAGTCAACGGAGTTCCTGCGGTCGGTCCGCGCCTTTTGATTGTGGATTGAACAGAGGGGATGGTCAGCGTTTCTTCTGCTTTGGTTGTATCTTCGGCGGCCACGCCGTCATGATCAGCGCGAAGATCACACAGGCGTAGGAGAAGACGTCGCCGTAGCGGGTGTAAAAGGTCTTTTCAGCGCCCGGGATGATCGTGTGCGTCAGGTGCGCCTCGGTGAAGATTTTCGATTTGGCCAGGATATGACCTTGTGCATCGATAAACCCGGAGATGCCGGTGTTCGCCGCGCGCGCAACCGGTACGCGGTTCTCGACGGCCCGGAAGACCGCCATGGAGAAGTGCTGGTACGGGGCCGCGGTTTTGCCGAACCAGGCGTCGTTCGTGACCGTTGTCACCACATTCGCCCCTTTGTCGACAAATCTCCTGACGAGATCGGGGAAGATGATCTCATAGCAGATGACGGTACTCAGCTTAATCCCGGTATGCGCGCTCTTGTTGCCGACCGGGACGGTCATCACGGTATACTCGGTTCCCGCCTGATAGTCCCCGACAACCTGCACCATCTTTTCAACGAAGAACAGGAGTTTTTTGAGCGGCACATACTCTCCGAACGGCACGAGGTGGATCTTGTGGTAAACCGCGTCAACGCGGCCGTCAGCGGAGAGCAGGAACGCCGAGTTCCTGCCGACGAGCCGTCGGGACGGTTTTACTTCATAGGTCGGGCTTCCGTAGAGGAGCGGGACCTTGTGCTTCCTCACGAACGTAACGAGGTCCGCGGTCATGGCCTGGTCCGCCGGGCCGACACCGTTAAAATAGAAGGGCGTGGCGGTTTCGGGCCAGATAACAAGGTCCGGTTGCTGTTCGAGCGCTTCCTCGGTGAGCCGCTGGTACACCGCTATCGTCTCCGCCTGGTACGCGGGGTCCCATTTCCTGTCCTGCTCTATATTCCCCTGCACCACGGAGACCTTTATGCCGGCCCTTTGCTCCTGTGCCCGCAATTTCATGGATCCATAACCCAGCACGAGAATCAGCGCGATCAGGACGGCAAGAAGTCCGGGATATCTCTTTCTGTCTCCGATATATTCCGCGACAGCCACGTTCACCGCCATGATCAGAAATGAGACGCCGTACACGCCGGTGATATCGGCGATCTGGATCACGGGGAGGGCGAGATACTGCGAGTAGCCGAGCAAAGACCAGGGGAGGCCGGTGAACACATAGGTGCGCGCGAGCTCGAGCGCGGTCCAGACCGCGGGTGCGGCGACGAAGAACAGCGTAGGGTGGGCTTTCCTGATGCGCACCGCGGCGGCGCCGAACAACGCCGGGTAGAGGGCGAGATAGGCGCAGAGGAGCAGGGTGATAAGCGACGCCGGGATGATCGGGATATTGCCGTAGAAATGCACGGAGTTCGTGATCCAGTGGACCGTGCCGGCGAAATAGACGATACCGGTGATCCCGCCGAGCAGGAAGCCGTTCCTGACGCTCTGTTCCCTCAGAGCGTACAACAGGGGTACGAGGGCGATCCATGCGAGGAAATGGATATTGAACGTGGGGAATGAAGCAGCGAGGAGGAGGCCCGAGAGCGCGGCGAGCGCAGAATTCCGGAAGCTCATGCTATGTTGCCGCCTTCTGTTCCCGCATCCACTTGAGGAGGCCGTCTTTCATGCTGTTGTTGAGGTTCGGCTCGTCAACGGATGGGGAGAGCGTCTGAGGCTGTGCCGGCCTGGGTTTGTGTGAAGGTTTTTGCGAAGTGACCCTGGCGGGTCCGGGGGGCGCCGTCTTTGCCGGAGCATATCCGCATACCGCGGGCTGACGCTTCCGCTCGTCCCGCGCATACGGGGCAAGGGAAGATATTGCATGACGATACACGATCTCTCGTTTATGGTTTTCCATGACGATGACGTAGCTGTCGAAGGCCTTGATCTTTCCCGAAACGCGAATCTTGTTCTGGAGGGTCATGGTAACGGGTGTTTGTGCGTCCTGGTACGTGTTCAGCATTCTATCGAGGAGATTTGTTTCCATGAGGCACACCTCTAACGATTGATCGTGGTAATCGAGTGCTTGTAGTACAGGTGCTGTTTGCCGCCCTCTTTGAGCAGGAGGGTAAAGCTGTCATAGGCTTCTATATTCGCCTTCATACGCTGTCCATTGATCAAATAGAGGGTGAGGAGCTGGTTCTCCCTGATGGCCTTGTCGAGGAACTCCTGCTGGATGTTCGGTCTGCCGGGCGCGGCATCCACGCGCATTGGATCGACGGAACCGGGCGCCTGTTGCGGCGGGGAAACCGTGAAGATGGGGTGCGGGGCGGTAATAGAGGAGATCTCCCGCTTCAGGAGGGTGACGATCCCGCCGTTCTCCTCGAGGTTGAGCTCGTAGCGACCGATGTCGCGGAGAATCCCTTCATGTTCGGTTTTGTTCATCTGACCGATACGGAGTTTGACGGCGCTTGCTTGGGCCTGCGAGAGGAACTGCGGTTCGATGGCTTGCCTTGACTCTTCCTTCGTTACTTCCATTGAGAAAAATAATAACTGAAATCGAGAACATTTGCAAGAAAATTTTCAGCATCGGGTATTTTAATTTGAGAGGTCGTGCGGTACCCGGCATTGAATCGCGGGGATTTATTTTGACCTCCGGGACAGCATTTATCTTTATTGACTATTGACTTTTGACGGAGTATGCCATATTATCTTTTTACTATGTATGAACTTATGGTTGAAGCAAAATTCGCGGCGGCCCATCAGCTCCGGGGCTATCAGGGCAAGTGCGAGAAGCTCCACGGCCACAATTGGCGCGTGACCATTGCCGTGACCGCTGAACGCCTGGATGAAGTGGGCCTGGCCATGGACTTTCACGAGCTCAAAAAGTCCCTTCGCGATGTGCTGGACCAGCTTGATCACACTTTTCTGAACGATATTTTCCCTTTCACCCAGATCAATCCCTCGTCCGAGAATCTGGCCAAATGGATCTACGACACCATGGCCAAAAAGATCGACAACGAGAACCTCGAGGTCGCCAGCGTTACGGTGTGGGAGTCGGACACGGCGTCGGCAAGCTATTTCGATTAACCTAAAAACGGACAAGTCGGAACCTCAAATCCAATAATATTTACCACGGATGCACACGGATTAGCACGGAAAAAATTAAAGATTTAGTTCTTTGTATTTTTCAATCGTAACTACTCACTCAGGTCAAACCAAAAAACGTAAGCCTTGTTCAACCACGGGTCCCGACTTCGTCGTGACACACAGATGGACACGGATAGATTAGGTCAGATTCGTCAAAACGAGGGGAATGCAGTTGTTAAATCTTGAATCCGGTCTTGTTTTAACCGTGTGTCCGAGAATCGGACCCGTGGTTATTAATAGTCCTGAGTAGTTACTTTCAATCAGTGTAAATCCGTGTTAATCCGTGGTAAAACGGGTTTTAAATTTTCAATCATGCACAAGCAGATCGCCGAAAAAATACTCTTCCTGACTAAAGACCTCAAGGCCGACGCTGCCGAGGTCTTTATCCGCTCCTCGGCATCCACCAGCATGGAAATCAAGGAACAGAAGGTCGATGCCTTTGACCGCGCGAAGGACATCGGCGCGGGTCTCCGGGTGCTCATGGCCGGGCGTATGGGATTCGCCTTCACCACCGACCTCTCGGATAATGCCCTCAAGGCACTGGCGCAATCCGCGGTAACGAACGCTCGGAATGTCGAACCGGACCCGTTTCATTCCATTCCGGAAAAACCCGCGACCGCTTATCAATCGGTAACGATGTATGACCCTGAATTAGCCGCTTTGAGCGAGAAGGAAAAGATCGACCGGGTCATGGCCATGGAGCGCGAGGCGTTCGCCGTCGACCCGCGGATAAAGCGCATACGAAAGGCGTCCGCGAGTTTCTCGGAGTCCGAGACCCTGATCATGAATACCCACGGCGCCGAGGTCTCGTACCGCGGCACCGCGGCCTCGTCAAGCATTGAGGTTGTTGCGGAGGACAAGGGTGAGGCGCAGGCAGGGTCCGATTTCGACGTGAAGCGGTTCTATCGCAAGCTGAGGATCGAGGAAGTGGGGCGCAGGGCGGCGGAAAAGGCGCTCGACCTTCTCGGGGCCAGGCATATCGACTCGATGAAGGCGCCGGTGGTCCTCGATGCGGAAGTGGCTGGAGACTTCCTGTCAATCATGGCTTCCGGTTTCTCGGCCGAGAGCGTGCAGAAGAAACGATCGCTCTTCATCGGCAAACTCGACAAAGAGGTGACCGCATCCCGCATAACGGTGTATGACGACGGTTTGCTTGAGGAAGGGCTCGGAAGCGCTCTTTCGGACGACGAGACCGTGCCCCTGCAAAAGAAAACAATCATCGACAAGGGCAGGCTTGCCCTGTTCCTCCATAATACCTATACGGCGAACAAGGACAAGACCGTGTCAACGGGCAACGGCATGCGCGGAGGGTTCAAGGGCATGCCCGGCGTGGGTGTGACGAATCTGTATCTCGAGCCCGGAAAAGAGTCTCTCGAAGAACTTCTCGGCGCCGTCGCCAGAGGCCTGTACGTTACGGAGGTCATGGGCATGCACACCGCGAATCCCATCTCGGGCGATTTCTCCGTGGGCGCAACAGGCTTCTGGATAGAGAACGGGAAGAAGCTCTATCCCGTGCGCGAAATCACGATCGCGGGGAACATCCTCGATCTCATGAAGAACGTCGCCGCGGTGGGCAGCGACCTCCGCTTCTCCGGCAGGATCCGCAGCCCGTCGCTTCTCATCAAGTAACTTTCGATAGGCGGGAAGTGATCGTCCAACCCAAAGCGGACGCAAGCGCCGGAAGGATGGACCTGCTTGCCGGGTGGGAAAATGATTATTCAAAGATGAAGACAGAGAGAGCCATGCAGGCCGCGTCGCTTGTTTCGGTGGTCATTGTGAATTGGAACGGGAAGCATCTCTTGGGAGAATGCCTGGATTCGGTATTGGCGCAGCATGTCACTGGTCTCGAGCTCATTCTTGTGAACAACGGGTCTCAGGACGGTTCCGCCGAGTACGTTCAGGAGCGCTACCCAGGCGTCAGATTGGTCAATCTGCCGAAGAACCTCGGTTTTGCGGCGGGTAACAACGCCGGGATACGAATTGCTTCGGGTAAGTACATCGCGCTTCTGAACAATGATACCAAGGTTGACCCAGCATGGATAGTGAACCTGCTGACTGAAGCGGAAACAAGCCCGCCTACAGTCGGCATGTGGGCCTGTAAGATACTCTCCTATGATAATCCCGACATAATTGACAATGTCGGGCTTCTCCTGTACCCCGATGGATTGGGGAGGGGGAAGGGAAGGCTGGAGACGGACCAGGGACAGTATGACCAGCAGGGCGAAGCGTTCTTTCCGAGCGGGTGCGCCGGCCTTTACCGCAAGGAGATGCTCGACGAGATCGGTATGTTTGATGAGGAGTTCTTTGCCTATGCGGACGATGTGGATCTCGGGTTGCGCGCCCGGCTTGCCGGGTGGGGGTGCGTTTATGTACCCACGGCAAAGGTTTATCACAAGTATTCCTCCTCCTCCTCTGCCTATTCCCCGCTCAAGGCTTTTCTGGTTGAGCGAAACCGGATATGGGTGCTTCTGAAATATTATCCAATGGAGATGATACTGATCAGCCCTTTTGCGACGTTTGTACGCCTTCTGGTCCATCTCTATGGCGCACTGACCGGCAAGGGGGCAAGCGGCAGATTTTCGGAAGAGCATTCAGTTCCGCGCGTCATCGCCATTCTGGTCAAGGCCTGGTGTTCCGCGTTCACGGCGCTTCCGAACATTATCAGGCAGCGGCGGGCTTTTTCCAAATTGAGACGGATCAATCGCCGTGAACTCTACCGCCTATTCCGCGAGTTCCGCATATCAGCGCGCGAAATAGCCTTGAAAGAATAACGCATGAAAATCCTGATCATCGTACCCGCATACAATGAAGAGGAAAGCCTCCCCGGAGTGATCCGGGACCTCAGGGAGAATATGCCGTCAGCGGATGTGCTGGTGGTGAACGACGGGTCCCGCGACAGGACGGCGGCGATCGCGCGGCAACTGGGGGTAACGGTATTAGATCTGCCGTTCAACCTCGGGATCGGCGGGGCAATGCAGACCGGGTACCTTTACGCCGAGCGGAACGACTATGATATTGC
>JANONA010000342.1:0-3406 GCA_031420575.1 Nitrospirota bacterium
CGAGCGCGCCCAGCGCCTCCACAAGGGCAAGGAGAAAAATATCGGACGCCGTGCCGAGGCGCCCCACGAGCGCCGGGCCGGCCTTATTGCCGCCGATCCTGCTTAAGCCCCGCGCGGCGGCTGCCCTGACCCAGGGGTCGGCGTCCGCAAGCAGGGCGATGAGGGCGTCCTGGGCTTCGGGCGCGTCCGTGGCACCGAGCGCGTCCGTGGCTATCCTTCTGACCTCGGGCTCGTCATCGGTGACCGCCAGCAGGAGGGACCGGAGCGCCTTGGTGCCGGGCGCGTTCCCAAGCGCGTTAACCACCGCCTTCCGGACATCCGGCTCCTCGTCCTTAAGCGCGAAGGCAAGGACGTCCACGGCCTTTTCCGTCGTAAATTTCCCAAACAGGAGCGCGATGTTCCTGCGCATAAAGGCGTCGCGGGAAGAGAATTCCTTCACGAGTCCGTCAAGCACGGACTCATCGCCGATTGCGGCAAGGGCGTGGATCGCCGCTTCCTGCACGTTCTCGTATTCATCGGCAAGCAGTTCAAGAAGCGGCACTACCGCCTTCCCGCTCTTCAGCCGGCCGAGGGCGGCTGCGGCAGCGCTTCGCACATGGCCGTTCTCGTCCCGCAGGAGCGGAATCAGCGGCTCCGCGGCATCCGGATTGCCGAGGTCGCCGAGCACCCGCGCGAGGGTCCGCCGCACGAATGCATTCTCGCTTGAAAGAGAGGAGAACAGGAACGTTGCCGCGCCCTTGTCTAAGTGCTTGAGCGACTCCACCATCGGCTCTTCGAGCTCATCTTCCCTCAGGATGGAGAGCAGCTTCCGGATCGAGCTTTCCCGCCCGGTCCAACCGAGCAGGGTGATTACCGCCTTCTGAAGATCGCCGTCGCTCGCGATGAGAAGCTCTTCCAGAAAATCCACGGCCCGATCGCTCATCCGCGTGCGTACCGACTCGATGATCCGCAGCCGGTCCGACGCGGCGCTCTTCTTGTGGATAGCGGCGATCGCCGTGATCGAAACTTCGCGCACGATCCTGAGCGGGTCGGCAAGGCTTGCGATAAGCGGGCCGATGGTGTTCGCATTACCGATTTTGCCGAGCGACTCGAGGACCGGTTCCCGGAGACTGCTCCGGTCGAGTGCGGCAAGGAGCGGTCCGAGCGCCCGCTCATCGCCGATCTCGCCGAGCGCTTCAGCCGCGGCATAGTCAAGGCAGCCCGTGTCAAAGCGGTCCAGGCGGGCCAGCAGGGCGTCCACGGCCCGGGGGTCCCGTATCTTGCCGAGGGCCTCGGCGGCGGCCACGCAGATATTCTCGTCAACGTCCTCGACGAGCCTGGCTATCAGCTCGGGCACGGCCCGGGGGTCCTTGATGTCGCCGAGAATATCGACAGCGAACTTCCGCACATCCGGGTCAGAAGTTTCGAGAACGGGAAGCAGTGCCGGCAGCGCCGGCCCTCCGATCTGAACAAGGGCTTCAATGGCCGAGTTCCGGGCGCCGGCGTTGTCATCGGCGTTCAGCGCCTCAATCAGCCCGGCGATAACGCTTTCTCCTTCGATCGCCGTCAGCGCCTCGACCGCGGTCTTCCGCACCCGCCAGTCCTTGTCCGCCATGGCGCGAAAGAGCAGGGGAACAGCGGCCTGGCCCACGCGGCCGAGCTCAACAGCCGCCTCCCGCCTCTCTTCCGCGTCACTGCCCTCTAAGTTCCCGCCCAGCAAATCTATTCTCGCCCGTTCATTTCCCACGTTCCGTCCTTCTCACCTTCCCACGTTCCCGCCTTTTTACCTTCCCACGTTCCCGCTTTTACGTTCCCATCTTCCCACCTTCTTACGTTCCCACCTTCTCATCTTCTCCCCTCCCCGCCTCCGCCAGCGCCACCCGCTCCTGCTGGCTCAATATCCTGGTTATATCAAGGAGGAGAACGAGCCGGTCCCCTGCCTTGCTCATGCCGGCAATGAAATCCGCGTTCCGGCCGGTAGCGGCCTCCGGCGTCCGGTCGATATCCCGAAGGGAAATATGGAGCACTTCTTTCACGCTGTCCACCACGAACCCGAGCAGGTCCCCGCCCGCTCCCGATGCTCCGGGAATGGCCCCCTTCGTGATCAGCATACGCATTTTTCTCGGATTCTCGCCAATCCAGGAAAGGGCAAAGCGCTTCCGCAGGTCCACGATCGGGATAATGACGCCGCGAAGATTGACCACCCCTTCAATGAACTCCGGCATTCGCGGAAGCGGTGTGATTTTGAGCGGACGTACCACCTCGGTTATGCGCCGGATGTCCACTCCATACTCCTCGTCGCCGACCTGAAACGTCACGAGCTGCATCGTGTCTTCCGCCCCTGCCGCTGTTGTTTTCTCTTTTCGCATCACGCCCTTCATGACCCCTGCCCCTGTACGCTGCCCCTGTACTCTTCTACTTTGAACTCTGAACTTTGAACTCTGAACTCTGAACTCTGTACTCTGTACCCTGTACTTTGTACCCTGTACTCTGTACCCTGTACCCCGACCCTACTGTCTACCGTCTTTCCTACGTTTTGAACTTCGAAATTTCCTTGTTGAGCGATTCCGACTGTTTGACTATCGCGTCCGTGGCCGCGTTCAGTCCCGTTGCGAGGTCCGCGTTCGATCTCGCGATTTCCTTAATGCGATCTATCGCCTTCACGATCAGATCGCTTCCGGTCCGCACTTCGCCGGTGGCCCGGTTCACCATGCCGATCTTCGCGCTCATGTTCTCGACGGCAACGGTAAGGTCCTTGCTCCCCTTTGCCTGCTCGTCCGTTGAGGTCCTGACAAAGCGCGTGAGCTCGCGCATCTTTTCCGACGCCCGCGTGATCCGCTCGCTGCCGATTTTCTGTTCATTCACGGCCCGGGCGATCTGATGGGTCATCTCATTGATCTTGTCGACGGCGTCGCTCACCTGCCTGATGCCCCGCGTCTGCTCAGCCGTGGCCTTGCTGATGCTCCTGCTCATGTCACGGGACAAGTCCGCGCGCTCAAGTATCTTTTTGAGCGCCTCGCCGGCGTCCGTTGCAAGCCGCATCCCCTCCTCCACGATCCCCGCGCCGCCACGCATGGCCTCCACGGTCCCCCGGGTATCGTCCTGCACCGCGGCAATGAGCGCGCTGATCTCCCCCGTCGATGCCGCGGTGCGGTTTGCGAGCTCCCGGATCTCGGCCGCGACCACCGCAAAGCCCTTGCCGTGCTCCCCTGCCTGTGCCGCGAGGATGGCCGCGTTCAGCGCCAGAAGGCCGGTCTGGTCCGTGATGTCCTCGATGACCGTCAGGATGCCGCCGATGCTTTCCGCGCGTTCCCCGAGACGGTTCACCACTTCCGCGGTCCGGGCGGTGGACTCCGCGATCCTGCCCATCCCTTCGATCGTTTTTTCTATGGACCGCATCCCGAGCTGTTGGGCGTCCGAAGCCACG
>JANONA010000343.1:0-6301 GCA_031420575.1 Nitrospirota bacterium
TCGCAACTTAGTCGGGGCCTTCAAAAAATTTCAAGACCTGGGCGTGCTGGAGATCATCACGTGCGGGGCCACGCACGGATTTTTTCCGCTCATGCTGAACGCAAACGCTGTTCGCGCGCAGATCATGGTTGCCGTCGAACATCACCAAAAGCACCTCGGAAGGGCGCCGAAGGGCATCTGGCTGCCGGAGTGCGGATACTACGAGGGGCTCGAAGAGATACTGCACGAGGCGGGCCTCCGCTATTTCTTCACGGATTCGCACGGGGTGTTCCACGCATCCCCCCGCCCGAAGTACGGAGTGTATGCGCCGATCTATACCCGCTCGGGCGTGGCGGCTTTCGGCAGGGACATCGAATCGTCAAAACAGGTCTGGAGCTCCGTCGAGGGCTACCCGGGAGATTACACCTACCGGGATTTCTACCGTGATATCGGCTTTGACCTTGATTATGAGTATGTCAAGCCCTACCTGCACCCGGACGGCCTGCGTGTGAACCTGGGGATCAAGTATCATAAGATCACGGGCGCATCGAACCACAAGGACCCCTATAACAGGCGCCGGGCTCTTGATCGTGCCGCGGACCATGCGGGTAATTTCCTGTTCAACCGGGAGAAGCAGGTCGAATGGCTTGCCGATACGATCCAGGACCGGAAGCCGATCATTGTTGCGCCCTACGATGCGGAGCTGTACGGCCACTGGTGGTTCGAGGGACCTGACTGGATCAATTTCCTGATCCGGAAGACCGTGTGCGATCAGCAGACGGTGCGCCTGATCACCCCCTCCGAGTATTTGCAAGAGAACCCGCGGAACCAGGTGTCGACGCCCTCGGCGTCAAGCTGGGGATACAAGGGGCATGCCGAGGTATGGCTCAACGAAACGAACGACTGGATCTACCGGCACCTGCACAAGGCCGCGGACCGCATGGTCGAGCTGGCCCGGTCTTTTCCCCATGCCGAGGGTTTACAGCAGCGGGCATTGAAACAGGCAGCGCGGGAACTGCTGCTTGCCCAGAGCTCGGACTGGGCCTTCATCATGAAGACCGGCAGCCACGTCGAATATGCGGTCAAGAGAACGAAGGAACATCTGCTCAGGTTCGACAGGCTGTATCACGCGATCAAAGGAAACGCCCTTGACGAACGCTGGCTTGGCGAGATAGAATACAGCGACAATCTGTTTCCCGATATCGATTATCGCGTGTATGCGTAGCGCGAGCGATGGTCGAAATCGATGAAAAGTTGTAACTACTCCTGTTCAAAGACTTCGGCGAGCTCAGTCGAGCCGTTCCAGGTTCACGGTTCAAGGTTGGAAGGTCGTGTAAATCGAACAATTTTATATGTAGAGATCGCTGAACGAATTTATAAATGATATATAAGCTCCTGTGGTTTGTTCAGCCTAAACCATGAACCTTGAACCTGACAACCCGAGTTATTACCAGGTTGCATTGTACTATTATCACTACCTTCCTGTACTCGTTAGGCGTCACAACAAAGGCAGCCATGGATCGCCACACACTAAAACTACCTTTCACCACCAAGCGCACACCTGACTGGACCTGTCCAACCTGCGGGAAAGGACTGCTGCGTGTAGTCAAGGACTCATTTAAGAATGACGAGCGCCTTCATTCCAGAGACCATTCGCACGAAGCGTGGGAGCCCGAGTGGATCGAGTATGTCTATTCCTGTCTTCTTGCCTGTAACAACGAGGAGTGCTGCGAAGTTGTTTGTAGCGCTGGCACTGGGAAGGTCGACTGTCACCAGTACGAGGACGAACACGGTGAATGGGCGCAGTCCTGCGAAGCACTCTTCAAGCCGCAATTCTTTGAGCCGCACCTTCAGCTTCTACGTGTCCCACCTAAATGTCCTGCCTCAATTGTCAAGCCACTGAACGAGTCCTTCCGCCTTTTCTTTGCTTCACCAAGTGCAGCATCGAACTCCGTTCGCATAGCAATCGAAGAACTCCTGACTGAACTTAAGGTCAAGCGATTTGTCGTGGTCAAGAATCAACGGCGAGTCATTAGTCTTCACCAGCGAATTTCGCTTCTTCCAGCAAAATACGGGCAGTTGAAAGAGATGCTCACTGCAATCAAGTGGCTTGGAAATGCGGGAAGTCACGGAACCGAGAAAATTAGCCACGATGATGTTCTGGATTCGTACGACCTAACTGAACACGTTTTGGCAGAAATCTACTCACCAAAGACAAGGAAACTTGCCGCGCTTGCGAAGAAGGTGAACAAGAAGAAGGGGCCGACCAAGTGACGCTTAACCCCTCGCTCAACCGAGCGCCATCGGCGTTCCGCCGTTGACGCTCGGTTAGCTCGAACGTCATGAGATTCAGCAGGCCTATTCGGCCTGCTTGTTGTTTTCAACGTCCTCAAATCAGGGGTTGCAATTTATTAGACCTTAATTTATACTATATTAAGACCTGACAACCGAAGGAGGAAAACCGTGAAATTGAGCGAAGCAGTGAAGCCCATAAGCTCGCAAGTTCAATTGTGAAGTGCAACACTTGGGTAAGCAGGAAGGAATCTGCTATCCTAAGTGTCTATGTCAAAAACCTATGTTCATCTTACCGAAACAGAGCGTGAGTTCATAGCATCAATGCATTGGGAGGGAGAATGCCCCTCCGAGATTGCCAGGGCGCTCAACCGCGATAAGGGCACGATCTCGCGAGAGCTTACCCGTAACTCGACCCCTGAGTACCGATGCTATACGCCCTGCCGGGCACAGAAGCGATCAGAGCAGAGGAAGCTTGCCGCACGTCGTAGTCGACCTCTGCTCAAGAACAAGAATATCCAACAATACGTCCGGAGAAAGCTCAAGATCAACTGGTCCCCGGAGATCATCGCTGGTCGCCTCAAGAATGGTACTTCCGGCCTGTCGATCAGCCCTGAGGCGATCTACCAGTTCATCTATCACCGGGATACCCCGGATCGAAAACAGCTCATCTCCCAGCTCTGTCGCGCCTACCGGAAACGGCGCATCAAGGGCAAAGGGAGAAAAGTGCGAAAAACCAAGATTCCCCATAGGGTTTCCATAGATGCCAGGCCGAAGGCAGTTGAGCAGCGGAAGCAATTTGGTCATTGGGAAAGCGATACGCTGGTCTCCAGCAAGAGCAAACCTGCCTTGCACAGCATAATCGAGCGCAAGACCCGGATTCTTCGGCTTTCAAAGCTGGAACGCAAGACCGCTGCAGAAACCAATAAAGCCGTCACTCGGGCGCTTAAGAAGTTGCCCGCGAAGGCAAAGCGGACGCTTACCATGGACAACGGCACTGAGAATGCCAAGCACGAGGAATTGACAGCTACGATTGGCATCAAGTGCTACTTTGCCCATCCCTACGCAGCGTGGCAACGCGGATCGAATGAACAGATAAATGGTCTCATCCGACGCTACTTGCCAAAGGGCACGGACTTCAGTAAGATTGACAAAGATCAGATAAAAAAGATCGAGAAGCTCATCAACAATCGACCAAGAAAATGCCTGGGGTTCAAAACACCCCTGGAAGTCGCTCGCTCATGTGTTGCACTTCAGAGTTGAATGTGGCATTCCTCTCTTCGTTCGGAATGACACGAAAAGGGACTTTTGCAAGAGGCTCTCTCGCATCGAGTATTTCCAGGCCGACAATATGACCATGGTCATCGAGATCGACGGTGACGCCTTCTTCGATGTCCCTGGTATCGGCCACGTTAGCCTCTCTCAATTTTATGTACAATGCATCGACGCTCGTGCTGTATTCGATTTTCACGGCGTCACTCCTTAAACGGTTTTTTTCTGATCGTAACCGTCACAATTGGTGGTCCAGTTAAAAATATAATACACGGGCGCGGCCGGCAGGCTTTGTATCTTTTTTGACTCATTCACCGCCATGACATGGCGCAGGACGCCGGGGACATCTAAACGCGCCTGGCGTGGCGCGCGGTGAGTCTGTCGAATTTATCGGGGGGGCAAGTTTATTTCAACCTCGACATAATGTTAATCTTCGTCTTCTCCCGCCAGTCGCCTGGCTGTATCCAGTACCGCGTCGGAAATCCAGTAGCCAAGCCGATGATCGGCCCCGTGTTTGAAACGACCTTCATCGGCCGGAGAGCCTCCGCACGGCAGCCATATCCTTACGGAGCTCCTCGTCTATATCTTCAGCGGGATAATTGAAGACGCTGACCCGATACCTGCCGCATACTTCGAAAAACTCCACTCGGGACATGCCCGCCAGTTCAGCAGCCTTGCCCGATGACACCTTGCCAAGCTCGAACATCTTCAGCGCAGCCATGAGGCGTATATGCTGTTCCATTTCCTCCTGAGTCATGTGAACAGCATGCTCAAACCCTGCAGGGTACTTTATTTTCAGATATTCTGTCTTCATAAATGCCTCTTAAACAAACACTGACTCCGGTGGATGCTTGTTTTTTTAATATCGTTCAGCTTTATGTTGTTTCCTTTTCAAACTTGATATTCGCGCGAATGTTTGAACGTGCATTTGTAGGGCAACCCTTCAGAGCCTGCCCCCGCATGTAGTAAGCGGGGGGTTGCTGATTTGCAAGGCTAAAGCCTTGCCCTACATAACACCTTTGGTTGCGGCAGGGGGCCGCGCTATGATAATTTAGAAACAACGTTATATAGTAGAAAGAGCATAGGTGAATCAAGCAGTATAACAGAAAGAATATTTTTTTATAAGCTACCCAAACGAGAAACCTCCTGCCAGAATTAGTTTATGAGGGAACTAAATTCACAAACAGGAGGCTTCTATGGAACAGCGTGATGGTAGCAGACTTGCGGAATTTTGTCAATTCAGGAAAGTGATTCGCGGTTCAACTGAGTATTTGGTTGTTGGTCTGGATATCGCGAAAGAACGGCATAATGCCTTCTTCGGCACGGCAGTCGGCAAAACGCTGCACAAAGGAATGTTCTTTGACAATGCCTATGATGGCTTCCAGAAGCTTTTGATTCAGACGGACGCGCTCAAGGTGCAGCACGGCCTGCGCAAAGTGGTTTTCGGGATGGAGCCGACGGCCAATTACCATAAGCCCCTGGGAGAATATCTTATCAAAGGCGGGCACCTGGTTGTCCTGGTAGCCGCGGCGGCCACGTCAAAGAACAGGGAACTTCTGGACGGACGGTGGGACAAGCACGACACCAAGGATGCCGCGAATATTGCCGATCTGATCTCACAGGGGAAATGCCTGTACTACGACTGTCCGGGAGAGGATCTGCTGTCCTTGCGGGGCCTGTTGTCCTTAAAGAAACGACTCAAAAAAGAGGAGCACGGCCTTCGGGTCCGCATCCGCAATCAGCTTTTGGCCCAGTACTTCCCGGAGATGGACCAGCATTTCGGCTCTTTGGCGAGCCTGGGCGTTGTTCAGCGCTGTCTTGACCCCTCGCTGATCTCCATCATGGAGTACGACGAATTCTGCCGTACCGCGGCCCCTGGAAAGGTAAATATGGCTCAGCAGCGGCGGCTAATGCAGATATGGCAGGTCGCCAAGCAGTCCATAGGCTGTAGCGTAGGATCGGCGGTGGCCGTGGAGGCCCAGATCATGGTGACGGGTCTTAATCGCGTCAGGGAGACTATCAAAACCGTTGAGGACAAGATCGAGGACATTTGCCTGAAGTTCCCCGAGTACTCGTTTCTTCTCACGATCCCCGGGTTCGGTCCGGACATCTCATCCAAGGTACTGGGCGCCATCGGCGACCCTGACCGCTTTACGAACGGCAAGCAGGTCTTGAAGATGGCCGGGTTTGATTTGTGCGCGAGCCGAAGCGGTAAGACATCAAACAGCGCAACCCCGGTGATCTCCAAACATGGGAAGGCCGATCTCCGCTACGCGCTGTATCAGGCGGCGATCATCAGCTCGCTGCATAGCAAAGAGTTCATCGTCTATCTCACGAATAAGATCAGAGGACGAGAGCGCGAAAAAGGAATCGGCACCAAGATGCGGGTAAAACTGGCAGCGAAGCTTCTCATTATTGCCTGGACACTGATGAAAAAGAAAGAACCATTCGACCCTAAATGCCTGATCACGGAGGATAGTAAGGCGCAGACCGGGAAAAAAGAACTCCAATAAAGACTTCCTGTTTTCGCGCAAGATGCTAAGAAAACTGAATTTCGACGTAGAGAGCCCGGGACACAACGTTGAGGCAGCATGACCTCGTGAGGGACAATACAGGGCCTCTCATAGAACTTGATAATCTGGATAAAGGATGCTTGGTGGCTATGGCACACCGGATAAATATAACGCTTAGATAGCAAGTTCGCAATAAATGAGAAAACCGTCGAAAGAAACGCAGCATCGCGTGTGCTGACACGCGC
>JANONA010000344.1:0-9313 GCA_031420575.1 Nitrospirota bacterium
GACCCCCGGAAATGGTACAATGCTCTTATGGACTACGGGACCATGCTGAAGCAACAGCATGCCAATCCTAACCGCAGGAGTGCGCATTATACGCGCCAGTCACCGTTCGAGAACTCGAATCGCCAGGTAAGAGGCAAAATACTCAAGGTTCTGGTGGCTGAAGCGCCACTCACCGTTGCGCAGATCGTGAAGAAGGTTGATATGGACGCGAAGCGGGTGAAGGACAATCTTGTTCAAATGGAAAAGGAAGGGTTCATCAGGAAGAAGGGTCGATCCTTCGTCATTGAGTAGTGGATATGCGTGAGGGAAATCATGAGAACCGGCCCTGATTACATCCAGCTCTATCCTCTGCTCCGGTGCAACCGGTACACTGCCCATGCCTATCACCACACCGGCGATCTCGCTGCTCCTGATCCCCGCTGCTGCCGATGACGATAAAATACCGTTGCGAAAGTCCTCCAAATAGTATAAACTGGCATCACTTTGTTGCATCTGTATCATTCCCTAATGTGCCCGAGGAGGAAGTATGAGACAGACCAAGATCGTTCTTTCCGACAAAGAGATTCCCACCAAGTGGTACAACATCATGGCGGACATGCCCAACCTTCCGAAGCCGCCGCTTCATCCGGCCACGAAGCAGCCGGTGGGGCCCCAGGACCTGACCCCCATTTTTCCCATGGCGCTCATTGAGCAGGAAATGACCCAGGAGCGTTGGATCGATATTCCCGAAGAGGTGCTCGACATCTATTCGCTCTGGCGGCCGGCGCCGCTGTTCCGGGCGCACCGGCTGGAGAAACTGCTCGGCACGCCGGCCAAGATCTACTATAAATATGAGGGTATAAGCCCCGCCGGCAGCCACAAGCCGAACACCGCAATTCCCCAGGCGTATTACAATAAACAGGCGGGGATGAAGCGCATTGCGACCGAGACCGGCGCTGGTCAGTGGGGCGCCTCCATGGCGCTGGCCGGCAAGCTCTTCGGCCTTGATGTCACGGTCTATATGGTGAAGGTGAGCTACGGCCAGAAGCCCTACCGCAGGATCATGATGGAGACCTGGGGCGCTACGGTGCATGCGAGCCCGTCGAACGTGACGAACACGGGCAGGAAAATCCTCGAGCTCGACCCCGACAATTCGGGCAGCCTCGGCATCGCCATCTCAGAGGCGGTGGAGGATGCGGCCACGCACAATGACACGAACTATGCGCTCGGCTCGGTCCTGAACCATGTCTGCCTGCACCAGACCGTGATCGGGCTCGAGGCAAAGAAGCAGCTTGAGCTCGTTGGCGACTACCCGGACATTGTAATCGGCTGCTGCGGCGGCGGGAGCAACCTCGCCGGCATCAGCTTCCCCTTTCTGCATGATAAGATCAAGGGCATTCGCAAGGACCTGCGGGTCATTGCCGTAGAACCCACGTCCTGCCCCACGCTCACTAAAGGTGAGTTCCGGTATGACTTCGGCGATGTTGCGGGCTTCACGCCGCTCATGACCATGTACACCCTGGGCCATGACTTCATGCCGTCCGGCATCCACGCCGGCGGACTGCGGTATCATGGCGATTCGCAGCTCGTGTCGCAGCTGTATCACGACAAACTTATTGAAGCGCAGGCCTATCACCAGAGCGCGGTGTTCGAGGCAGCCATGCAGTTCGCGAATACCGAGGCGATCATACCGGCGCCCGAAAGCGCCCATGCGATCCGCGCGGCCATCAACGAAGCGCTCCGCGCCAGGGAAGAGGGCAAGGAGAAGACGATCCTCTTTAACCTGAGCGGCCATGGCTACCTGGACCTTCAGGCTTATGCCGACTATCGCGAAGGCAAGCTTATGGACCATGAGCATCCGGAAGAGGACATCAAAAAATCGCTGGCAAAGCTTCCGACCATCATATAAGCACCGAGCTCGCATTGAACAGAAAAAGCTCCAATGCCCATTTAAGTTCTTGCCAACAGCGACAGTATGGATTATACTAACTTTACGGTACAGTAACATTATTCTAAATTCGGGGAGGAGTAACTATGGCAAAGGCAATGACAAAAGCGCAGTTGGTGGCGAAGGTAGCGGAAAAGGCGTCTCTTACAAAGAAGGCAGCCGGTGAAATATTGGAATTCATTGCGGAGGTGGCCTATAAGGAAGCCAAGAATACCTTCACGCTGCCGGGCCTCGGAAAGCTTGTACTGGTACAGCGAAAGGCCCGGATGGGCAGAAATCCAGCAACAGGCGAAACAATTAAGATTAAAGCAAAGAAGGTCGTGAAGTTTAGAGTTGCCAAGGCTGCTAAAGATGCGATTCTGGGCAGCAAGTAAGTTAAGCCGCCCGCTTAAAAATCACGCTGTTCACCTACCCACTCTTTCCTGAGTGGGTTTTCTTTTCCAGGAGCCCTTTCATAAAGATCGGAGGTAACTACTCAGGTTCAAAGTTCCAAGGTTCACAGTTCAAGGTTAAAGAGCGATGAAGATTGAACGGTTTGAAGATATTGAGGCTTGGCAACTGAGGCCAGACGAACACGTGCTGTTGTTCGTGGATTCATCAACCAGCTCAAAAAATATCAGGAAAGCAAAGTAGCCAACCGTGAACCGTGAACCTGACAACCTGAGTAGTTACGAGCGGAGAGAAGAATTCCCCTACCGCGAACGCGGGCTAAAGCCCGCGGCTGCCTGAAATGACCGTCCTCCTCCTCCAGCTCCTCCCCTTGGTCGGATGATCGCTCCTGAAGTGGGCGCCCACACTGCCTTCCCGCAGGAGCGCGGAACGGGTGATGAGCGTGGCCGCGGTGATCATGTTCCTGAGTTCGAAGAAAGCGCGGTCCGGTCCGTGATCTTTCATTGCCCGGTCCCATTCCTGAAGTTTTTTGAGCGCGGTCATCAAGTCCTTCCTGCTTCTTACAATGCCGACCTTTTCCCCCATAAGTTTCTTTAACGACGCGCGGAGTTCTCCGACCGGTGATGCGGCGCTCGAGGGGGTCCGACCGGTCTGCTCGTGCCGGGCAACGGCCCGTAGCCGGGGCTCGTCGCGCTGGATCCGCTTCCTGGCATACCGCGCCGCCGCAAGTCCGGCGCGCTCTCCGAAGACCAATCCTTCAAGCAGGGAATTGCTCGCAAGCCGGTTCGCGCCGTGTACGCCGGTGCAGGCCGTCTCTCCCGCGGCAAAAAGGCCGGGCAGGGTCGTGGCGCCCCAGAGGTCGGTCTTGACCCCGCCCATGATGTAGTGGGCCGCGGGGGAGACCGGGATCGGGTCTTTGGTGATGTCAATACCGAGGTCCTTACACGTCCGGTGAATGCGGGGAAAACGCCGTGTTACGTAATCGGCATTCAAATGGGTCATGTCGAGAAATACATTTTCAGCCGCCGTGGCGGTCATCTCGGAGTGAATTGCGCGGGTGACCACGTCGCGCGGAGCGAGCTCGCGCGCGGGATTGTAGCGGTCCATGAAACGCAGACCGTGGATATTTTTTAACATGCCGCCTTCGCCGCGCATTGCCTCGGAAAGCAGGAACTGGGGAGCACCCTTGAGAAAGAGGGCAGTGGGGTGGAATTGAATGAACTCCATGTCCACGAGCGCCGCGCCGGCGCGAAAAGCCATGGCCATGCCGTCGCCGGTAGCGACAGCGGGGTTGGTTGTGCGCTCATAGAGCTGGCCTGCCCCGCCGGTAGCAAGGAGCACGGCTCGCGCGGATATGGTGAGGGTTTTGCGCAACGCCTGTTGGCAGACCACTGCCCCGACGCACCTGCCGTTCTCGACGATCAAGTCTCTGGTGAAGGCGAAGTCAATCTTGGACACCGTGCCGGTTGCGCGGACCTTGTCCGTGAGCACGCGCATGATCTCGTGTCCCGTCGAGTCTCCCTGCGCGTGAAGAACCCTGCGCTTGGAGTGCGCGGCTTCCTGGGTGAAAGCAAGCTTCATGCCCTCTTTGTCGAATTCCGCGCCCCAGAGGATGAGTTCGCGTATCCGCGTGGGCCCTTCCTCCACGAGCGTGCCCACGGCCTTTCTGAGGCAGAGCCCGTCGCCGGCCCGGATGGTGTCCTCGAAGTGGATCGAGATCTCGTCCTCGTCCGAGAGCGCCACGGCCACACCGCCCTGGGCGTACTCGCTGCTGCTCTCGGTAGGCGCATCCTTGGTCACCACGAGGACCTCGCCGTTCCGCGCAAGCTCGATGGCCGCGCGGAGACCGGCCACGCCGCCGCCGATGATGAGGAAGTCGGTTTTTATGTGTTCTTCGGTGTAGTGCATGGTGAACCCTGAACCCTGTACTTTGAACTTTGAACTGCTACGGCTGCGGCACGAACGGATTCTTCCCATCGATGGAGACGAGCTTGAAGCTTTCAGGCTCAAAGACCAGCGTGACCCGTCCGCCGTTCTTCTGGGTCGTCCCTTCCTTGGCAAGCCATTCTCCGTCCCAGTTGAACGAGGCCTTGATCAGGCCTTTTTCCTCGACCATGATGAGCATCCTGGTGTACTGGATGTTGAAATGGATGGTTTCATGCTTCGAAAACACCGCCGCAAGGGAGTTGGAGAGCGCCTCCCGGCCGCGGTAGGCGGGGGCCACGTTGGCCATGAAGGAGGAGAGGTCTTTTTTCTCATAGGCCGCGCTTATGTTCCTGAGCGCGGAGAGAACGTTTTTGCTCCTGACGGCTGTTTGTTCCGGCGGTTTCTTGCCGCCGCAAGCGGATGCGGTGAAGAGAAGCGCTGTTACGGCGAGAAGCGAGAGCATGCGGTTCATGGGACCTCCTGGTAATTTGATTAAGGATACATGATACAGGATGCATGATGCAAGCGGGAAATCACGCATCCTGGCCGGCGCCTGGAGCGTCGAATTACAAGACGCGCTTCAGAAACTGCCCGGTATACGATTCCTTTACGCTTACAATGTCTTCGGGCGTCCCCTGGGCCACGATCCGGCCGCCCCGGTCGCCGCCCTCGGGCCCGAGGTCGATGACCCAGTCCGCGGTCTTGATCACGTCGAGGTTGTGCTCGATCACGACCACGGTGTTGCCCGAGTCCACAAGCTGGTTCAGCATATCGAGCAGCTTCTGCGTATCAGCGAAGTGGAGGCCCGTGGTCGGCTCGTCCAATATATAGAGCGTTCGTCCCGTGGCGCGGCGCGAGAGTTCCTTGGAAAGTTTTACGCGCTGCGATTCGCCGCCCGAGAGCGTGGTGGCCGACTGCCCCAGGGTGATGTAGCCGAGGCCCACGTCCATGAGCGCCTGGAGCTTTGAGCGGACCGGCGTCACGTTCTGGAAGAACTCATAGGCCTGCTCAACGGTCATGCCGAGCACCTCGGCGATGTTTTTGCCCTTGTACCGGATGTCCAGGGTTTCACGGTTGTACCGGCTGCCGTGGCACACGTCGCAGGTCACGTACACATCGGGCAGGAAGTGCATCTCAATCTTTATCAGGCCGTCACCCTCGCAGGCTTCGCACCTGCCGCCCTTTACGTTGAAGCTGTAGCGACCGGGCTTGTACCCGCGCATGCGCGACTCGGGCAGCTGGGTAAAGAGGTCCCTGACCGGGCCGAACACGCCGGTGTAGGTGGCGGGGTTCGAGCGCGGCGTCCTGCCGATGGGCGACTGGTCGATGTCGATCACCTTGTCGAGGTGCTCCAGCCCCTTGATGTCCTTGTGCTTTCCCGCCCGCTCCGTGGAACGGTACAGGCGCTGAGCCAGGGCCCGGTACAGGATGTCCACGACGAGGGTGCTCTTGCCCGAGCCCGAAACGCCGGTCACGCAGGTGAGCACGCCGAGGGGGAACCGCGCGTCGATATTTATGAGGTTGTTCTCCGATGCGCCCAAAACGCTGATTGCTTTCGAGGACCTTCTGCGGAGTGATGGTACTTTGATAAAAACCTTGCCGGAGAGGTACTGTCCGGTGAGCGAGGCCTTGACGTTCTGGATATCCCCGGGTGTGCCCTGGGCCACGATCTCGCCGCCGTGCACGCCGGCGCCGGGTCCCATATCGATCACCTGGTCCGCCACGCGGATCGTCTCTTCATCATGCTCCACCACGAGCACGGTGTTGCCGAGGTCGCGAAGCCGGAACAGGGTATCGAGGAGACGGCGGTTATCGCGCTGGTGCAGACCGATGCTCGGTTCATCGAGAATATACAGCACGCCTACGAGTGACGACCCGATCTGCGTGGCGAGCCGAATGCGCTGTCCCTCGCCGCCCGAGAGCGTGGCCGCCCCGCGGTCGAGGGTGAGGTAGTCGAGGCCAACGTGGATCATGAACCCGAGGCGCTCGCGGATCTCCTTCAGGATCCGCTGGGCAATGGCGGTCTCCTTTTCCGTGAGCGTAAGGTCGTTGAAAAACACGAGGGCCCGCTTGATGCTCATGCGCGTGATGTCGTGAATGCCCATGCCCGCGACTTTGATCGCGCGCGATTCCTTGCGCAGCCTGCTGCCGTTGCAGTCCGGGCAGGTCTGGTAGTTCATGTACTGTTCCATTTCCCAGCGGGTGGCGTAGGAATCGGTTTCATCATAGCGCCGTTTCAGGTTCTCGATAAGGCCTTCGAAGGGTTTGCACGCCGCGCCCCTGCGGGCGCCCGAGGCTTTTGCCTCGCTCTCGCTGTAGCCGGAGAGCAGCATCTTCTGCTGCGTCGGCTTCAGGTCCTTGAACGGTGTGTTTACGTCAAAACCGCAGCCTGCCGCAAGGGTGTGGAGCATTTCATAGTGGTGGATTGACGTACGCCTGGCCCAGGGTTTGACCGCGCCCTCGCGGAGCGAGAGGTTGGGGTTCGGGATGATGAGTCCGGGGTCGAACTCCAGCAGACCGCCGAGTCCGTCGCAGGTGGGGCAGGCGCCCTGGGGGCTGTTGAACGAGAAGGTGTTCGGGGCGAGCTCGGGATAGCTGATGTTGTCGACAACGCAGGCGAGCTTCTCGCTGTAGAGCAGATCCTTTTTCTGGTCCACGAGGTTCACCAGCATGAGCCCTTCGGCCTGGCGGAGGGCGGTCTCGATACTTTCCGCGAGTCTGCGCTCGAGGCCGGGTTTTACCACGAGCCGGTCGATCACGAGCTCGACGTCGTGCTTCTTTTTCTTGTCCATGGCGATGGGCTCGGCAAGTTCCCTGATCGCCCCGTCAACCCGGGCGCGCACATAGCCTGACGCAGCCGCGGCCATGAGTTCCTTCTTGTACTCGCCCTTTCTGCCGCGTACGATGGGCGCCAGGACCTGGATGCGCGTGCCCTCGGCCAGGGCCATGACCGCGTCGGTGATCTGCTGCACGGTCTGGGCCGCGATCTCCCGGCCGCACTTATAGCAGTAGGGTTTCCCGATGCGCGCGAAAAGCAGGCGCAGATAGTCGTAAACCTCGGTCACCGTGCCCACGGTGGAGCGGGGGTTCTTGCTCGTGGTCTTCTGCTCGATGGCGATGGCCGGCGACAGGCCGTCTATGGAATCCACATCCGGCTTATCCATCTGGCCCAGGAACTGGCGCGCATAGGCGGAGAGGCTTTCCACGTACCGTCGCTGGCCCTCGGCGTAGATCGTATCAAAGGCCAGGGACGACTTACCCGAGCCCGACAGCCCGGTAATCACCACGAGTTTGTCACGCGGGATCTCGACGTCGATGTTCTTGAGATTGTGCTGGCGGCAGCCTTTTATGATGATCTTGTTCATAGGGGGTCGGAACGCTTCAGGAGAATTGTTATTTTACCACCGCGGGAAAGCGGAGTAAAGGACTTTGTAACTGCTCTTGCAATTCAGACAGTACGGCAAGAAAATAAGTCAGCGTATGGTTCTTCGGCTTTTTTTATCACAAATCGTATTCACACCGGTCGGCAATAATTTTTATTGAAAGGATTTTCTGCACGACGAAGCGCTCGTGCTTGCGGAAGTGAGTGGAACCGGGGCGGGCAAACGAAAAAACTCTATCGGGGTGAAGCTCAGTGTGGCCCTCTTTTTGGCCACAGTGTGGCCCTCTTTTTGGCCATTGCGCGAGACAGGCCTGTGTAGTTACTCGTATTTTGCCAAACCTGTCCGGAAGGTATCGAGCCACCGGATGTGGCTTTTCTCCTCGTTAATGACCTCGTCAACGACCTCTTTCTCTTTCACGACGGCCCGTAGCTCATAGAAGTAGAGCAGAGTCTCCTTTTCGAACCCCAGCGCGAATTTCACGGCATCCCGCACGGTCTTCAAATGGTCCATGGACGGAAGGGCCTTGTCCTTGCCGAGGAAGAATTCGGATTCGACAAAAGCGCGCAGGTAATTGCTCACTTCATCCCATTGGACCGGTTCAGCTCCCTGCTTCGCGACCGTCGTCTTCAGCTCGGTAAAGATCTTCTCGTGCATCTTTTCCTTTGAAGCCAGGGTGGTAAAAAGCCTGACTAAGCCGTCGTCCTTCTTGAATTTCTCGGCCATGCCGGTATAGAACCGATACCCGAGCATTTCTGTCCGGATCGCCATCTCAATGATTTCATCGATCGAATAGTTGTTCATGTCCGTCTCCTTTACAAAAAAGAAAAGGTTCTTTCTCATTTTGTGTGGGTAATTACTTCCCCTCCCTTGAGGGGAGGGGATTGAGGGGAGGGTGTCCTATGAAGCCTTTCCCTTATTGCTTCAAGAACTCCGCTTGTATTCGTCAAAACCTCATTATCCCAAAAACGCACAACAGTATAGCCCTCTTTTTCAAGCCAAGCATCTCTTTGCCTGTCTTTCAAGATTTCGTCCGGCAAAGCATGCTGACCGCCATCCAATTCAATAATTAGCTTTCTTTCAAGGCAAACAAAGTCGGTGATATACCGTCCAATAGGGTGCTGACGTCTAAACTTTATGCCTTCAAAACGGCCTGCCCGTAAACGGCTCCATAATAGCCGCTCCACGTCCGTTAATCTTTTCCTGAGACCTTTTGCAAGGTACGTTAATCCTTTTGCCATTGATTTAATCACCCTCCCCTTAGTCCCCTCCCCTCAAGGGAGGGGAAACACGGAATAAAGTCTCACCCCTCAAGGGAGAGGGACTTTACCCACTCAATGTAAGAAAGAGCCTATTATTTCTTGACCGCCAGGTCGAAAAAAGCGATCCGGCCGTCTTTCGTAATGACCGCTATCCTTTTTCCGTTCCAGGACACCTTGAAATCCGCCAGACCGCCTTCCACCGGCGCGATCCATAACGGTTTTCCCTTAATGTCCCAGGCGCGGAGCGACCACTTCCCCCGCTCCTCGAAGCCCGCAATAACGACCTGCCCATGATCGGCAACCACGAGGGACGAAGGCGACCGCGCCCCGGTCTTGACGTTGTAGCGCCAGAGCTCCTTTCCCTTCGGGGTATAGACCGATAAGCGCTGCCCTTCAGGGCCGTTTGCCAATACTGCGCACGCATTCCC
>JANONA010000345.1:0-2948 GCA_031420575.1 Nitrospirota bacterium
CTTGGACGGGCTGCACGGGGCCAGGAGCTTCACGCTGGAGCGCGCATGGACCGTCGAAAGCGTTTTCAAAGGCCCGAAGAAGTCACCCTCAAGCTCCGTCACCCCTTCGTTGTTCAGGATACCGTGCGCCGTCCTGCCCTGAACTTGAAATCGTACAAGCTTCATCGAGCGCCCCGCTCTTACTGCTTTTTATCGATCCACTCCAGCAGCTTGTCCTCCGGGAGATAACCGGAAAGCACGACACCGTCGTCGCGAACGAGCGTTGGAGTGCCGCTGAAATCCAGGGATTTGGCAAGCGCTTTGCTCCTCTCCACCGCATCGGCGGTACAGGTTGCCGACGGTTCCGGCACTGGTTTGCCGCTGAAAGCGTCATCGAGGATATCAAGGGATTTTGTGCAGATGATTGTCTGCGCCTTTTTCGGCGAATCTTTATGCATGGGCAGCGGATGCATGATCAGGGCGAAGGCGATATCGTCGCGCTTTGCCGTAACCTGCTTCATGATCGTATGGAGCTGACGGCAATAGTGACAATCCGGATCAGTAAACACGATGACCTTCTTTTTGGCCGTTGCCATGCCAAGAATGAACGCGTCATCGAGCGGAATCCTGGAGACGTCCACTTTGCGCGCAGGCGGCTGCTTGCCGATTGACTCGACCGGCACGATCTGCCCCGCGATGAGGAATTTCTTCGAAAAGTCGAGATAGAGCGACCCTCGTTTTCCCTCGCCCGCGTCCACGTCTATCTGCCACACGCTTTTGAGCGGTGAAACCTTGATCTCCGCGACCGTCCCGTTCGGAACGATCTTTTTCACGATCGCTTCCGCTTCCTTCTTGTCGAGCTTGTGGCATTCCACGCAAGCCTTGTCGCCTTTTTTGGCTGGAAAGGCGTAGGCGCTAAAGGGCGCGATGAGCAGCGCAAGCACGGCGATGATGCTGTAATGTCTTTTCATGTGATTATGATACCCCCTTTAAGTGTATTAGTCACTTCAGGTAACTACTCAGGTTGTCAGGTTCACGGTTGGCTACTTTGCTCTCCTGATATTTTTGAGTTGGTTGATGAATCCACGAACGGCGGCACGTGTTCGTCTGGTCCCAGTTGCCAAGCCTCAATATTTTCAAACCGTTCAATCTTCATCGCTCTTTAACCTTGAACCGTGAACCTTGGAACTTTGAACCTGAGTAGTTACCACTTTAGACTTTTTATTTCAGTCCCAGCACGTCCTGCATGTCGTAGAGTCCCGGTTTTTTGCCGACGACCCATTTCGCGGCCCGCACGGCCCCTGCCGCAAAGGTGTCCCTGCTGTGGGCGCGGTGGGTGAGCTCGATGCGCTCGCCCTTGCCCGCGAACAGGACAGTGTGCTCGCCGACGATGTCCCCGGCGCGGAGCGTCTGGATGCCGATCTCCTTCCTGGACCGCTCGCCGATCATTCCCTTGCGAGCGTAAACGCCGACCTCGTCGAGGTTCCGGTTCACTGCCTCGGCGATGATCTGGGCCATCTTCATGGCCGTGCCCGAGGGCGCGTCCTTCTTCATGCGATGGTGGGTCTCGACGATCTCCATGTCGTAATCGTCGCCGATGGTCCTGGCGATCTCGGCAAGGATCTTAAAGCAGAGGTTCACCCCAATGCTCATGTTCGGCGAAAGCACGCAGGGGATCTTTTGAACGTGCTTGTTGAGCTCACCGAGCTGCTCCCGGGAAAAACCGGTTGTGCCGATGACGATGGGCTTGCCAAGGTCCGCGCAGGTTTTAATGTGTTCGAGACCGGTCTCGGGAAGGGTGAAGTCGATGAGCACGTCCCCGGCCTTGAGCGCTGCGGCAAGATCATCCGTGATCATGGTCAGGACCCCGCCCGCGGGAAGCCCGGCCGGTCCGCAGGAATCCTGGCCCGCGAGTGCATGTCCTTTCCGCTCGATGGCCCCCGAAAGACGGATGCCTTCCGAGGTCGAGAGCACATTGATGATCCGCGAACCCATTCTGCCGGCCGCGCCGGTTACGACTGCCTTAATCATGATTTATCTCCTTTCCAAATCAGGAAGGTGGGAGGGTAGGAGGGTGAGAGGGTGAGACAAAACTCCTACCTTCCCACCTTCCGACCTTCTCACCTTCCCGCCTTCTCGTTCCTCAAATCAACCCGTAATCCTTCAGCGCCTTCTTGAGCTTTTCCTTGTTCGCGTCAGCCATGGGGCAGAGCGGCAGCCGGAACTCCTCATTGATCTTGCCCATGAGCGCGAGCGCGGTCTTCACCGGAATCGGATTGGTTTCAATGAACATGAGGCTGTGGAGCGGCTCCATCTTATAATGGAGCTTCAGCGCCTCCTCCATCTTTCCCGCGAAGAAAGCGTCGAACATGGCCGCGGCATCGGCCGGAATGATATTGGCCGTCACCGAGATGGCGCCCACGCCGCCGATGGCGAGAAGCGGGAGCGTGGTGAAGTCGTCGCCCGAGATAACGTCAAAGTCCCTGCCGCAGAGACGGATGAGCTCGCTGATCTGCTTCAGGTCGCCGGTCGCTTCCTTGACGCCGACGATGTTCTTGATCTCCCTGAGGCGCGCCACGGTAGTCGGCAGCATGTTCAGGCCTGTCCTGCCCGGCACGTTGTACAGGATGACGGGGATGTCCACCGTGTCGGTCACCTTCTTGTAATGCTGGTAAAGCCCTTCTTGCGTGGGTTTGTTGTAATACGGCGTGATGAGCAGCACGCCGTTTGCGCCCGCTTTCAGCGCGTACTTCGCGAGCTCCACCGTTTCGGCGGTCGAGTTCGAACCCGCGCCGGCGACCACCGGCACACGCTTGTTCACCGTTTGCACGGTGAACTCAACCACGCGGTGGTGCTCCTCATGGGAAAGGGTGGCGGACTCGCCCGTGGTGCCGCAGGGCACGATCACGTCCGTGCCGTTCTTGATGTGGAACTCGATGAGGTCACCGAGCGCCTTCTCGTCAACCTTC
>JANONA010000346.1:0-2519 GCA_031420575.1 Nitrospirota bacterium
AGGAGAACCACATGGCACAGTCGAAACAAGGCAACACCGTTCAAATACATTACACCGGCACGTTAGATGACGGGACCGTCTTCGACACGTCCCGCGAGCGGCATCCGCTGCGGTTTACCATCGGCAACGGACAGGTGATCGCCGGTTTCGATCAGGCGGTGATCGGCATGGCCGCCGGGGAATCAAGGACCACGAAGATCCCCGTGGAGCTTGCCTACGGTCCCCGGCGCGACGATATGATCACGACCATGAACCGCGACCAGTTGCCGTCGGACGTTATCCCACGGGTGGGCCAGCGGCTCGAGCTCACGCAAGCGGACGACAAGGTCGTCCTGGCCACGGTAACGGATATGACCGAAGCGACACTGACGCTGGACGCCAATCATCCTCTGGCCGGGAAAGCGCTGACCTTCGATATCGAGCTCATCGCAATCGTGCAATAAATACTGACGTACGAGCCTTATGCTGTAATCCTGTCAGGAAAGCTTTGGTTCCAGCACATCCGGGTTATGGAAACACAACTGTTTTTCACAGAGAGGACGTCACTATGGACATTATAATCACCTTTCCCGGCGGCAAAAAAGTGAATGCCGAAGTGAACGGTATGGTCATCCCCACGGACCAGCCGAAACTGCAAGGCGGCGACGGCAGCGCACCGAGCCCCTTCGTGCACTTCCTCGCGTCCATCGGCACGTGCGCCGGCGTCTATGTGCTCAGCTTCTGTCAGGAGCGGAAGATCCCGACCGACAACATCACGCTCACGGAACGCCTTGAATATACCACCGAGGACGGCAAATCAACACTCAGCAAGATCATCCTCGACATCAATGTTCCGCCGGATTTTCCCGAGAAGTACCACAAGGCCCTCATCAAGGTCGCGGACCAGTGCGCCGTGAAAAAAACAATGATGAACCCGCCCCAGTTCGAGATTAAGACCGTCGTTCAGCGATAAACCCCGCAAAAGCGCCTCACGTCCTGATATACTATTACAACAAACGCGTCCGCCTTCTCTCATCCTCTCCTCTGGGGCGGGCTCGGGCAAAGATGAATTTCAAGAATACATTCGCGCCTTGGCTGGGGCCAAGCTTGACCCGAAGGTGGTAGAGGCGTTTTTGAAGTTGGAGTTGCAGGTTCAATGAGAGAGGGAACCATGGGCGGTGTAACCGCTTTTGATAAGAACACGCGGCGCTACGAAGAGTGGTTTGTGGAACACCCGCTCGCGTACGCGTCCGAACTCCATGCTGTTCGTGAGCTGCTGCCAAAGAGCGGGGCCGGAATCGAGATCGGCATAGGAACCGGTCGGTTTGCCCTGCCCCTCGGGATCGAGCGCGGGCTCGAACCATCGCGAGCCATGGCGGAGCGCGCGAAGAAAAAAGGGCTCGACGTCGTCTCCGGCGTTGCCGAGAACCTGCCCTATAAGGAAGCGGAATTCGACTTCTGCCTCATGGTCACCACGGTCTGTTTTCTTGATGATATTGATCGCGCTTTTCAAGAGGTATACCGGGTGCTCAAGCCGCGCGGCTCGTTCATCATCGGGTTCGTGGACAAAAACAGCCCCCTTGGGAAATCGTACGAGGATCGAAAACAGGACAGTCTGTTCTACCGGGACGCGACATTCTATGCCGTTGATGATCTTCTCCGCCACCTTAAGAGCGCGGGGTTCAAAGGATTCAGCTTCCGTCAGACACTCGCTGGCCCGGTTGCGGACATGTGGGAACCATCGCCGATAAAAGAGGGCTACGGCGAGGGCTCCTTCGTGGTGATCAAAGCGAATAAAGACGAACGGCAGCTTCGATTTCTTGATATAAGAGGGGATTAACTTGGATTTTGTTGAGGGCATCCTGAACGGATGCGAGAAAGCGCTTGCCGAGATCCTTCTGTTGAGTCTCGTAATATTTCGCCGCTGACATCATCTCGGCATCGGCTTCGGGATGGAAGCGAATCGGTATCATCCGAGTGTCGCATAGCCGCGGGCGAAAACATCCTCGGCGTCACGTAACTCCACGGTCCCTTCGTCGATCTCGCGACAGCGCTTGCGCACTTCATCCTGCCAGGCGGCAGACAGAGTAACCGCCGGTTCTGAGTCGAGGCTTTCGATCAGCTTTTCCGCTACGAATGCGCGCGCCTGCGGCGAAAGAGAAAGAACTTCCGCTATTATTGTGTCAATGGTAGTTTTCATGAAAATATTATATACCTGTTGCACACAGACGTCAATATGTTCAATTTAATCAGTTGTGTGCGGTCATGGATCTGTTCTATCTCAGAGATCTATAACAACGTTATTCTTTGTTGCTCTCAGCGAAGGTCCGCGCAATTACTTCAGTCAGCGTCAAGCACCGGCCTGGCAACGTCAAAGCCGCTCCGCCAGTGAGTTCGCTCAGGCTTGATTCGCACCCAGTCAGCCGGGGGGAGCTCCTCAAAATTTATGAGCTTGACCCCGTGTTTTTCGCAGAGCGCGTGAATCCCCTTTTCGCGCATCACGTCAGCGGTATCCGGAGGGCCGCTTCTCTCTCCGACGG
>JANONA010000347.1:0-3599 GCA_031420575.1 Nitrospirota bacterium
CCGATGGTCGGTGAAAATGCGACAAAAATGCCGACTGCAAAAGCGAGCGCGAGCTTGTGCGGCGAATCATCTAATTTCATCAGGGCGCGTATACGCTCTCGAATATAGGTCGTCATAGTATGCCGCTCTCGGGGTCTTTCACGCGGGCAGGCGAGCGGGTTATTCGCCTCGGGACCGCTCAAAGTGGTTGTAGCCTGTCGCTTTCAGCGGTTTCCTTTTGCCGCGGACGTCAACAATCAGCATCTTCCGCGTCCTCGTCACTTCTCCGATTTCGGTCAGAGCGATGCCGAGCGTGTGCAGCTTCCTGATTTCCCCCGGCGGTACGGTAAACAAAAGCTCATAATCCTCGCCCCCGGACAAGGCATAGTGCAAAGGAGGCTTGCTGAGCTGAGATGATGATTTCAGCAGTGACTCGGAAAGAGGAATGGCGTCGGAAAAAATGAGCGCCCCTGCTCCGCTCGCCCCGCAGATATGGGCCAGATCGGACGAAAGGCCGTCACTGATATCGATCATCGAGCTTGCGCACCCGGCAAGCGCTATTTTCCTCCCCTCGGCAACCCGCGGCGCCGGTCGAAGGTGTTTTTGAATCAGGTTTTTTACATCCCTCGTCTCTCGTCCCTCGCCTCTCTTCTCTCGCTTGTTATCCCTGACCCCCGATTTTAAGATTTCCAGCCCTGCCCCCGAATCGCCAAGCGTTCCGGTAACGAATATTTTGTCTCCTCGCCTCGCCCCGGATCGCGTAAGTACCGTTCTCTTTTTCGCTTCACCGAGAACCGTGACGCTGATAACCAGGCTGTTCCGGGAAAAGCACGTGTCCCCTCCCGCAAGAATTGTCTTATGGGTCCGCGCGAGCGCATTGAACCCGCGATAAAAGTCTGATATCCGCTCAACGGAAATCCGCGACGGAATGCCGAGTGACGTCAGACAAAAGCGGGGAACACCCCCCATGGCCGCAATATCGCTCAGGTTAACGGCGGCGGATTTCCAGCCGAGTGAATAAAAATCCGTGTAGGAGAGATCAAAATGCACACCCTCGATCAACATGTCGGTCGTAGCAAGCAGGAGTGTCGCGGGAGCAATCCTCAGAGCAGCGGCGTCGTCCCCAATGCCGATCACCACTGCGGGCGAGGAAGGAGAGGACGACTTCCGTATTTTTTCAATCAGGCCGAATTCACCCAAGTCGGATATTTTCATTCGTATTGTACTCTGTACCCTGTACTCCGTACTTTGAATTCACCCTGTACTCTGTCCTCTGTACCCTGAACTTTGAACTCTGAACTCTGAACTTTGAATTCAACTTAGTGCGTGGTCCGAGACCTGCCGTGCGACTTCTTGTGTACGATCCGACGGGGCAGCTTCTTGCGGAGCGCCGAGGAGAACACATCGTCCATGGTCGTGGCGAAGATGAAATGCATGTCCTTCCGCAGGTATTTAGGCATGTCTTCGAGGTCCTTCTCGTTCTCCTTCGGGATGATGATGGTCTTGATCCCGGCCCTGCGGGCCGCAAGCGTTTTCTCCTTGAGCCCGCCGATCGGCATAACCCGACCGCGGAGCGTTACTTCCCCGGTCATGGCAAGGTCTTTTCTCACCGGCGCATTCGTGAAGACCGACGCTAATGCCGTGGCCATGGTCACACCGGCTGACGGACCATCCTTCGGGATGGCGCCTGCCGGCACATGGATATGGACGTCTGTTTTGCCGAACACGTCGGGCTGGATGCCGAGCTCCCCGGCGCGGGAGCGTACGTACGTAAGCGCCGCATGAGCCGATTCTTTCATCACATCGCCCAATTGTCCGGTGAGCGTAAGAGCGCCCTTCCCCCGCATCGTGGTCGCTTCGATGTACAGAATATCGCCGCCCGTCTCGGTCCAGGCCAGACCGGTCACGACGCCGATCTCGTCCCGCTCGCGCTCGACTTCGGGCATATACTTCACTACTCCCAGGTACGTATGCAGGTTCTGCGCGGTGATCGTGAACAGTCCGAGCTCGCCCTCGGCGACCTTCCTCGCGACCTTGCGGCAGAGATGGGCGATCTCACGTTCCAGGTTTCGGACGCCTGCCTCGCGCGTGTACTGCGCAATGACCTGAAGGATCGTTTTGTCCGGTATGGTGATCTGCTTTTCCGTGATACCATGCTCAGTCAACTGCCTCGGGATGAGATAGCTCTTCGCGATGCCGAGTTTTTCCTGCTCAGTATAGCCCGAAAGACGGATGATCTCCATCCGGTCCTTGAGCGGGCCCGGGATCGGGCCGGTCGTGTTCGCCGTGGTGATGAACATGACGCGCGAAAGATCAAAGGGCAGACCGATGTAATGGTCGCTGAAGGAGTTGTTCTGTTCAGGATCCAGGACTTCGAGCAGCGCCGCCGACGGGTCGCCCCGGAAGTCAGCGCCGATCTTGTCGATCTCGTCGAGCATGAAGACCGGGTTGTTGTTTCCCGCGGTCTTCATGCCCTGGATGATCCTGCCGGGAAGCGCTCCCACGTACGTCCTGCGGTGGCCTCGGATCTCAGCTTCGTCGCGCACGCCGCCAAGGGAGATACGCACGAACTCGCGGCCCAAAGCGCGGGCAATCGATTTCCCGAGCGAGGTTTTGCCCACGCCCGGAGGCCCGACGAAACAGAGGATGGGGCCCTTCATCTTCTCCTTGAGCTTGCGCACCGCGAGATATTCGATGATGCGTTCTTTCACCTTCTCGAGATCATAGTGGTCTTCCTCGAGCACCTTCTGCGCTGTTTTGAGGTCGAGGTTATCGTTCGTGGCCTTGCTCCACGGAAGTTCCGCGAGCCATTCGATGTAGGTCCGGGTCATGGAGGCCTCGGCCGCATCGGGATGCATACGTTCCAGCCTGCGGAGCTGCTTTTCGGCCTCTTTCGCGGCCTTCTCCGGCATCTTGGCCTCTTTGATCTTCTCGCGCAGTTCCTTCATATCTTCGGACCGGTCGTCGGTCTCGCCGAGCTCGCGTTGGATCGCCTTCAGCTGCTCCCGCAGAAAGTACTCGCGTTGAGTCTTGTCAATCTCGCCGCGAACATCCGCCTGGATCTTCTGCTGCATGGAGAGGAGCTCGATCTCCTTGCCCAAGGCCTCGTTGATGCGCTTGATCCGCTGAAGAGGGTCGGTGATTTCGAGGATCTCCTGGGCCTGCTCTACCTTAAGACCCATGTTCGCGATGGCCAGGTCCGCGAGCTTGCCGGGATCGTCCACGTTCTCGATGACCACCATTATGTCGGGGAGGATCACCTTGCCGAAGGACACTAACCGCTCGATCTGCTCCTTCACGTTCCGCATCAAGGCCTCGGTTTCGAGATTCACCGAAACCGGGACATCGGGAAACGTCTTTATCTCAACCTGATAAAACGGCTCCTTCTGGAGGAACTTCACCGTCTTCGCCCGAGCGACTCCCTGGACGAGGATCTTGATGCGTCCGTCAGGCAGCTTCAGCATCCGCATGATTACGCCGACCGTGCCGACGGAATAGAGGTCCGATGGAGAGGGGTTCTCCACATTGATGTCCTTTTGCGAGGTCAGGAAAATCATGCGGTTCCCCTCAAGCGCTACCTCGATCGCCTTGATGGACATCTCCCTTCCCACAAAAAGCGG